>CAMEKM010000008.1 GCA_945921355.1 uncultured Bacteroidales bacterium | reverse complement strand
TTCAGAATTTTGAATTTTGAATTACACGTATTTCAGTTTCCCAATTGAGCAATTGTTTGCTCTCTTGTACTACATCATTGATTAATCAAACTTTCAAAGATCACTACTGATTTCTGCTGTTTTTTAACGCTCACTCGCGTTTGTTGCGAAATCGGCTGCAAAGGTACTGCTTTTTTTCGGACTGACCAAATTTTCAAGCAACTTTTTTCAACTTTCTTTGCACTTTCTTTGTAAGTGGCTGATTTTCAGCATTACATTTTTTTAGTACTTTTCGCCTCTTATCAACATTCACTTGCGTTTAGCGCGAAAACGGCTGCAAAGGTACTGCTTTTTTATGAACTGACCAAATATTTTAGCATAAAAAATGTCGAAAAACATCATTTTCCTCATAAACAACTGATTATCAGTTATAGTTTTTTTGTTCATCACAATATATTCTAAAAAGAATAAATTCCCCCCACGCATAAACATTTAAAATCACGTTGCAGGCTATACACAACGCACGCATCTCCAAATCATCCACATGTTGGCGAAAATTTTCCATCAATGGCACTACATAATCGTGGAACGTTATCGCACGTTCGCGCTGATTACCTATATGGTTCGCGCGCGCGTACCTTATTCATCTTATCTACACCCGCCACAATAGCACTAGCACAAACAGTTGCTATCGAAAAAGTAGACACTTAAGGTAGAAAAAAAAAACAGAAATTTGGATAATTGCGAAATAAGTACTATCTTTGCATCGCAATTCAAAGAGTATGGATTAATCGTGCAGATAAGCATCTACCCGAACGCGGTATAGCCGCATGTAACGCGAAGCATACAACGTCGCGAAGCGACAGATAACATAACAACGCGAAGCATACAACGCTCGCAATGCGAGCAAATAACGTGAGTATAACGAACTAAACATATGATCATAGATGGAACAGTGATCTCGCAATCCCTCAAGGATGCGATGAAGATTGAAGTAGATGCATTGGCGGAGCAATATGGTCGCCGCCCGTGCCTCAAGGTAATCATCGTAGGTGACAACCCTGCCAGCCGCTCGTATGTACGCGGCAAGATTCAAGCTACTGAGTATTGTGGTTTTGACGGCCATTTGGTGGAACTGCCTGAAGATGTGAGCGAAGCAACACTCCTTGCAGAGATTGACAAACTCAACAACGACCCTCTGGTGGACGGTATCCTCGTGCAATTGCCATTGCCAAAGCATATCGCTGAGGACAAGGTCATCGCAGCTATCTCAGCCGAGAAAGATGTGGACGGTTTCCACCCTGAGAACGTGGCACGCCTCTGGCTCAACCAACATTGCATCCTCCCATGTACTCCCAAAGGTATCATCGAACTCCTTGACCAAGCAGGCGTGGAGATTGCAGGCAAAAAAGCCGTAGTCATCGGTCGCAGCAATATTGTGGGCAAGCCCGTTGCTAAACTGCTGCTGGACCGCAATGCTACTGTGACTATTGCCCATAGCCGCACCAAGGACTTGGCTGCCGTTTGCCGCGAAGCGGATATTTTGGTGGCTGCTGTAGGTCGTGCAAAGATGGTGACTGCCGAGTATGTGAAACCAGGTGCAGCCGTAATTGATGTGGGTATCAACCGCACCGAGGACGGCAAACTCGTGGGCGATGTGGACTACGATGCAGTGCTGCCAGTGGCAGGTGCTATCACTCCTGTCCCAGGTGGCGTAGGCCCTATGACTATCACCATGCTCATGCGTAACACGATTGAGTGCTTCCTCAATCGTATGAATAAAAAAGCTTAAAATATTTGCAGGTATAGAAAAAAAGCAGTACCTTTGTAGCGATTATAGATTTTATTCATGGTTTCGTACTTATTATTATATCTTTTTCTTGCTGTAGGCGTATCGTTTTTGTGTAGTCTATTGGAGTCAGTATTGATGTCCACCACCTTGTCGTATATCAATCTTCGTGAAGAGGAGGGTTACAAGCCCGCCAAACTCATGAAGAAGTTCAAAGTGGACACCGAGCGTCCCTTGGCGGCTATCCTTTCGCTCAACACGATTGCCAACACTGTGGGTGCTTCAGGCGTGGGTCTGCAAGCCACATTGGTCTTTGGCGAAGCGTGGTTTGGTGTGGCAAGTGGCGTGATGACGGTGCTGATATTGGTCTTCTCAGAGATTATTCCTAAAACCATCGGTACTACCTATTGGAAACAACTCATGGGCGTTGCTGCCAATGTGATTCGTGTATTGGTGTGGGTGATGTTCCCTGTGGTGAAGATCATCGAGCTCATTGCTCGCCTCTTCCCCGAACCCGATGAAGCGGCTGTCAGCCGTGAGGAAGTGATAGCTATGGCGAATGTGGGCGAAGAAGAAGGTGTGATTGAGGAGGACGAGAACAAGATTATCCGCAATGTCATGCGCCTCAACGAGGTGAAGGCATACGAGGTAATGACCCCTCGCGTGGTGGCGGCCATTGCTTCGGAAAAGATGACCCTGCGCGAGTATTACGATAGCGACCAGTACGACCATTTCTCACGTATCCCTGTCTATGCCGACTCGCCAGAATTCATCACGGGTTATGTCCTGCGTGGCGACGCGTTGGAGGATTTGACGGAAGACCAATTCCAGAAGACACTCGGCGAGATCAAACGACCACTCTTGTACTTCAACGAAGAGATGAATGTCGGCGATATCTTCGACGCGATGCTCAAGGAGAAGTCGCAGATTGGCGTGGTGATTGACGAGTATGGTTGCTTGCAAGGTATCATCACGTTTGAGGATGTGATTGAGACGATCTTCGGTCTAGAGATCATCGACGAGATGGACGTTGTCACCGACATGCAGCAATACGCTCGCGAACGCTGGCAACTCCGCCAAAAACGCTTCAAACCTGTGGTTATGCGCAGCATACCTGAGGGTGAAAGCAAAGACATGCCAGCAGATTCACAATCTGAATAACTGTCTGATAGAGTGCAGATATGTAGAGACATAGAGAAAAACTATGCATAAAATAAAGATGATAACTTGTATAAGTCATCATCTTTTTGTACCTTTGCATCCGATTAGGGAATTTAAGAAAACAATGACTCCTTTTAACAACGAGAAATACATCCGCATACAGTCGGAGCATATCAAAGAACGCATTGCGCAGTTTGGTAATAAGCTTTACCTCGAGCTCGGTGGTAAACTTTTTGATGACTATCATGCAAGTCGTGTACTGCCTGGTTTTCAGCCAGATAGCAAACTCACCATGCTCACGCAACTGCGTGATACATTGGAGATTGTGATTGTCATATCCGCATCCGACATCGAGAAAAACAAAGTACGTCAAGACTTAGGCATTACTTACGATGTGGATGTATTGCGTTTGCGCGACGAGTTTATGAATCGTGGGTTTGTGGTCAACTCCGTGGTAATCACTCACTATAGCGGTCAGACATCCGCACAGATGTACCGCCAACGATTGGAGCGACTGGGTATCACCACCTATTATCATTATACGATTGACGGCTACCCCCACAACGTAGCACTCATCGACTCGGAAGAAGGGTTTGGTAAGAACGATTATATCGAGACAACTCGCCCGTTGGTGGTAGTCACCGCTCCTGGTCCTGGTAGCGGTAAGATGGCGGTTTGCCTCTCGCAACTCTACAACGAGCATGTACGAGGTAATCAAGCAGGATATGCCAAGTTCGAGACTTTCCCTGTGTGGAACCTGCCCCTCAAGCACCCAATCAACATGGCATACGAGGCAGCTACTGCAGACCTAAATGATGTTAACTTGATTGACCCATACCACCTTGAGGCGTATGGTACAACAGCCATTAGCTATAATCGCGATACGGAGATTTTCCCTGTATTAGATGCCTTATTCACAGGCATTTATGGGCACAACCCGTACAAATCGCCTACCGATATGGGCGTAAACATGGTGGGCTTTTGCATAGATGATGACGCAGCATGTTGTGAGGCCAGCAAACAGGAGATTATCCGTCGTTACTACCATGCGCTGAACGATTTTGCCAATGGCGACATCAGCGAATCGGTAGTCAATCGTATTGCTCGTCTGTTCAAACAAGTGGGTATTAGTACTGCAGACAGACGTACAACGGTGGCAGCCAACGAGCGCAAAGAGCGCAATAATGCGATGGCAGTAGCTGCTATTGAGTTGCATGATGGACATATCATCACAGCAGAAGCATCGGATTTATTAGGTTCAAGTGCTGCCTTACTACTCAATGCTACAAAATATCTTGCAGGCATTGACCATGCTATCAAACTCATCCCGCAAGAGATGATTGAACCTATCCAGCATACTAAGATCAGTTACTTACGAGGTCGTAACCCACGTTTGCATACGGATGAGGTGTTGGTGGCATTGTCCGTATTGTCACTCCACGATGAGAACTGCCGAAAGACCTTAGAGGCATTACCCCAATTGGCTGGTTGTCAAGTCCACTCCACGGTAATGCTCTCCGAAGTGGACCGCAATATCTTCCGTAAACTCGGTATCGAACTCACCTGCGACCCTGTCAAGAAATAAACTATACCTTCAGTTTATTGTGATGGCAGAGCATGAGTGAACCATCTTCACGGCGGAGGTGCATTCCCCCACCCTCGCAATAGCGAAAGAGTTTGCAGGTGTTGCAAGGTTCTTGTTGGCGCATCCATTCACGGTTGCGGTATGGCTCGAAGCGGTTTTCCCAAACATCCCAGAAGTCATCCTTGTAAATATTGCCTTGATAGTACTTACCACGAACACTGGTGCATGCTGAAATGCTACCATCAATCAATATGGAAGCAACACTCACGCCTGCGGCGCAGTGGAAGAGGTGGTCGCGGATTTCTGCCTCATAATCAGGCATAAATCCTTCGCAGGAGTATGAGATATGCAATCCTTGTTTGCGTTTCTCGCGGATATAGTCTAATAACTGGCGATGCTGCTCAGGAGTCAATAATAATTCGGGGTTCTCTGCCGCACGCCCCATTGGGTCAATCGTTATCAATCGCCAGTTGCGCACACCGATAGACCACAAGTATTGCTGCATCTCATCGATTTGTGGGAAGGAGCGTTGGTTCACGCATGTTACCACATCCCAAATGAGAGAGCCTACCCCCAGCCCCTCCCTGAAAGCACCCCATGACGCTGGCGTCATCGGGGACCCCGCAAAGGGAAGGGAGTCTTTTTCTTGCTCTGAAGTCCTTCCCTTTAGGGAAGGATTTAAGATAGACTGGCTATATTGCGCTGCGAGTTTGATAGCGCGAGTGGCACCATCAAAAGCGAGAGGGTGTTGGCGAAGCCAGTTGTGGTTATCTTTCATGCCATCAAAGCTGATTGCCATCGAGCGCAAACCATTCTGCATCAGCTCCTTGAAGCGTTTCTCAGTCAGAGCCAAACCATTGGTGACCATGCCCCAAGGATAACCACGTTGCTTGAGCGCTGCTCCTACCTGAGCAAGGTCGGTTCGCATGAGTGGTTCGCCACCCGAGATAATAATCAGCACTTTATGTGGATCTACATGAGGTGTGACAGACTGGTCAATGACACGGAGGAAGTCCTCGGCAGGCATGTCGGGTGTGACCTCGGAGCTGGAGCAGTCGCTACCGCAATGGAGGCAGTGGACATTACAACGGAGAGTTGATTCCCAAAAGAGCTGCTGTAGCGGGTGCAACTGCTGAAGGTTTTTGCGGCGTAGTCGCTCCAGCTCGAATATGATGCGTTTGCGGAAATTCATGAAGAAATGCTTTAAGACAATTTGCGACAATTAAGATGTTTGTCCATTAATGACAATTTCTTTTTACTTAACAAAAATACGGGCTACGCCCTATAAAAATATTAAAAAATCAAAGAACTAATTTTGTTTTTGCTCTAATGAATGCAGTGCACATACTGCATTGGAGAGCAAAACAAAATTATTATTTGAACTGTGAATTAGGATTTTTGAATTATTATTTTTTCTTGAGTTGGAAGTCTGCATCTACGTTATATTTGACATTCCAACTACCTTTTTCTATCTCTTGCATTTGGTTGGGAGCGATATGTAGGGTATCTGACTCATACTCGCCTGTGGTATCATTTACAATCACTTGTAAGCACTCCTCGCCAAATGAGGTTATGCCGTAATTGCATTGGTATTTTCCCTCTTCGTTGGTGTAAACGGTATCAGGCCAAGCATACTCATCATTTGCCTTGACCACCACTTGCATAGATTTAAGTGGCTCGTTGGTTTCGTTCGTAACCTCTCCTTGTACATTATATTCTGCCCATGGCGAGCCATATAAGCACACCACTCCACCGCCATTAGGACCTTCTTCGCATGACGTGATAAACATTCCGACGAGCGTGGTTAATACAGCATTGAGGCAAACGCGAATAGAGTTTTTAATCTTCTTCATAACGACGGCATTTTTAGTTTTATTTCTTTTTGAGTTGGAAGTCGGAACGCATAGAATAGTAGGTGGACCAGGAGTCTTGGTCTTCAACTTTCATCTTGCCAGAGGAGATATGGGTTGAGTCGGAAGCATATACTCCTGTAGTATCATGGACAATTACCTCCATGCAATCACCTCCTGTAGAAGTGAGGCTATGCACCACATGATAATGACCATCGGCGTTGGTATAGACTGTATCAGGATAATCCCATTCCTGATCAAAAGTGCGGACAACGACTTGCATATTCTCTAGCATGTTGCCATTTTCATCATAGACATATCCTTCTACATCATATTCAGCGTATGGACAGCCATAGCAAGCAGTCAGGACAAAAGCGACGCTGGAAAGTGAGAATAGACGAATAAAGCGTTGCAACAGATTGTTGTACTTTTGGCGAAAGTTTGTTTTCATATGCATACTATTTAAAGGGTTTGCAAAGGTAATATATTTTTTTGAATTGTGCAATAGGTAACAGTAAAATTAGAAGCGATACCCTACAGAAAAGGTGAAACATCTATCAGGGAAACTGCGTCCAGTAAATAATGCTCCAGCTTCAAAGCTGCCAAACCAATTTAAGGGTTTTAAGGATTCTAAGGGTTCTAAAGGCAGGGTATTTCTACGGTATGCCTATACTAATCTATCGTGTATCTATCGTATATCTACCGTATATCTACCGTGTATCTACCGTAATTGACAGCGGAGAGATAGAGGAAGATAAATGATTAATAACAACCCGTTTCGACTACATTTATAGTAATGGGTATTTGATTGCCGTAGGCAAAAATGCTTTGAGTCCAACGATAAGAAACCCACACAGTGTCTGTTCCTGGATTGAGAGCATAAATCGTAGTAGAATAGTCTGATCTATTAGACATTTCAAAGACTGGGGTCTCAGCATTGCGAGTTTCGCTGTATTGGAAATCTACATGATTGGCATGATAGACTTCTAACACGGCACTATCACCGACAGATAATGTATACTGAGAAGCAGTAAAACTAACTTCAGGTTGTTGATACTCACAAGATGCCATACATACGCCTAAGAGAACGAGGAAAAGAAATGATAACTTTTTCATAAGACATTAATTATTAAATGGTTAATATTTATATTAGAATCTAAATCCAAACGCTACGGATAGTAGGCGAGAGCCGTAGAGCGGTCCCCATGTGGATTGCGGCCACATAAATGACCAAGAGCACAAACTACCTAATTCCGCTTCAGCATACCAATGCTCTCCACCTACATTCACACCAAACAAAGTGACATTCAGCGACATGCCATGAGAAACATCTAACTCATTCCAGTTAGAAGGCGTCGCATAACTATATGTAACATAATTATACCCTACCCCTAATGCCGAATACAGTTCAAGAACTCGTTGGCGGTAATAGGTGAAACGAACCGTAGGCATTAGGGAAAGGCTTAGTAATTGATTCTCTGCCTGCTGATTAATAGTTGTTCGATAACCATCAAGCATATAAAAACGATCGGTAGCCACAAGCAAGTTTGCTTCTGCCCCCAAACCAATTAGCGGAGTGAGCTGATAGCGATAGCCGAAAAAGATATTACCCGTCGTAGTAATCCGATGAGAATTAGCCAATACCATGCGATAGTGAGTAAGATATTCATGTGCCTCTGGAGCAGGCATTCCTTGAATATGTTCCAAATAACTGGTATTCTCCAAAGGCACATTATTAATCCCTTTTAGTTGGTCTTTCACATTAGACAAACATGGGTCTCCCCAGCCAATACGGATAGCGTGGCGACCGTGGATAAACTCAGATGTAGTTTGTTCGGCAGATACGGGCAAGCCAATCCATATCAGCATCAATAATATATATGTACGATATTTATTCATCTCGATTCAATTTTAGGGTTATTTGAAAGTAGTATTTGATAAAATATGATATGTAGCTAATGACAAGCTATCCATCAACATCATAGGCGCCGCTGTTACAACTACCGTGTCTCCTACAGCAAAATCCTCCAAAAGCGGATTATTAAGGCGCATGAGATATATAGAACCATTATCCGTTAGGAAGTAATTATTGTTGTTTGTGCTACGGATGGCACAAAAGAGTGAGCCTTGGAAATACTCCAACTGCAATACACCACGGAAGAAGTGTGTACCTGGCACATACGGAATCTCATTCATTGGATTACTCGGAGGTGTAATCGTATCACGGAAGACACGATCACGATCTTTGTTCTGCACATTAGTAGATAATCCTCCTATATATGGATCAAATAATCCAGAAGGTGGTTCTATCGGAGATATATCCGGACTACAACTCACACAAAGCAACATGACAAACAAAACCGCCATCGTCATTATGGGCAAAAGATAGATCAACTTTTTCATGTTCGCAGATTTTTTATCGTAAAACATTCGCTATTTAGAGCTTTCGAAATCCGCTGCAAAGGTACTGCTTTTTTCTGATATGACCAAAAAATAAACTGATGCAGATAGTAAAAACATAGTATTACAAGCAACTTATTTTCAACATATTGCAATTTTGACAAAATAAAAAACTGATGCAGGCACAAAAAAGTGCTTGCAAGAGTGGGAAAAAAATAGTAAATTTGCAGTCGCGTTCGGCAAGCCAATCGCAAAGAATGACGCTTGGCGTCATTAGGCGATAGCTGCCTCCGCTCTCCCCAAAAATTAAAAATTTTCGGGGTCCCCATTAAAAGTAGGATATGAAAAAGAGTATAATTACATTATTTCTCCTATTGATTGTATGTGTAGCATGTACAAAGAGGACGGTTGTTGAGAATGAAGAATTGCAGGGGGTAATATCGCAAATGTGGTTGGATGCAGGTACGGCACAAAGGATGTTGGAGGGAATAGACATCAACAACTTGAGTGAGTACGAGCTGCAGCGTTATCGTTTGGCAGAAGCACACCTGATGCTGAAGCGTGAATTGCGACTGCCTGAAGGAAGTGATATGGAGGCATTGGCGAACTACTTTGAGAGTTGCGGCGATGTAGCAAGTGCGTCCGAAGCCTATTATATACAAGGTGCGTACCTTAATTATATAGGGGAGAACACCCAAGCGATGCAACACTTGAAAAAAGCGGAGAGTTATCCTGCAACATCTATCATTCGAGGTATGACCTACTACAAGATGGGGCGTATTAGCGAGAGTGAACAACTATACGAGATTGCAACAGAGAACTACCACAAAGCACTACCCTACTTGGAGGAAGCAGGACTACCACTCTATCTGGCTTCGGTATATAGAGAACTGGGTAGAAACAGCAGCGAGGGCAGAGATGGGTATTTTGAGAAAGCCCTATCTGCAGCACGGTTTATGAAGGATAGTATCTTGTATATGGAAATTCGATACGCGCAACTATCTGTCAGTCAGCCCAATTCGCCAGAGATAGCGAGCATATGTCAATACATGTGCCATGAGGTTGGCAGAAAGCGTTATGCGTATGACTTGGTGAAATATTATATCCGTACACACAAAGCAGATTCAGCGAAGATATACCTCGATATTTTAGCCGCAGACACCACAGCACAAATATGGAGTGAGCAACAACATGCCCTGTGGGAGAGTCAATATTTACACTTGAAAGGCAAGAACAAAGAGGCATATGAGTCGCTGTATGATTTGTATAATGCATACTACAAAGAACTGGAAGAGGAAGGTAGAGCCAGTGCGTTTGTAGCAGCACAACACTTTGATAATGAAGTAGAAAAGGCAAAGAACTTGCAGTTGCAATTGGAGAAACAACAATTGTATATCGTGTTAGCAGCGGTGGTGATTATTATATTGTGCGTGGGTATATTACTGATTTTATATAATGCGAAGCGCCGCACAGAGCGATTGACCGAACAGGCACGTACTCAGCAACAAATCAAAGACTTGCAGAACGAGTTGGAGTTGCGTCGCGATGCACTAAAGCGCGTATTGAATCAACGACTGGAGCTGAATAAGAATTTGCAAGAGGCACTGCTGACCAAAAAGAAAGAGGAAACGATTCCTAATTGGGCACAGCAATTTATTGACTCGAATATATTCTCCACAGAAGAACAATGGAAGAACTTTTTCATGGAGTTTAACGGATGTTATGGAGACCTATTGATCCGCCTACAAAAGGAATATCCGCGATTGACAAATACTGATATACAGGTACTTGCGCTGTACATACTGGGATTAGATAATGCAGATATATGTTTGCTATTGGGATTGACACAACGCACGATTTGGAGCCGAAGAATGCGTATCAAAGATCGAGTGGGACTAGGCGAGAAAGAGTCGCTGGATAAATGGTTGGAGGAGTGTGTTTAGTGTTTAGAGTTTAGTGTTTAGAGAAAAGAAATAGACTGCCGAGATGGGCAGTCTATTTCTTTTGCTATATCTTAGTTATGCTTATTTCGCGTATGATACGGCACGTGTTTCGCGGATGACGGTGATACGGATTTGACCAGGATAGGTCATCTCGTCTTGGATACGCTTAGCGATATCGAATGAGAGTAACTCTGTTTCCTGGTCAGTGAGTTTGTCTGCACCTACGATGACACGGAGTTCGCGACCTGCTTGGAGGGCATAGGTCTTGGTCACTCCAGGATAAGACATGGCGATGTTCTCAAGGTCATTGAGACGTTTCACATATGCCTCTACAATCTCACGACGTGCACCAGGACGTGCGCCAGAGATAGCATCACAGGCTTGTACGATAGGAGCAATGATAGTCTCCATCTCACACTCTTCGTGGTGAGCACCCACTGCATTGCAGATATCGGGTTTCTCGCCATACTTCTCGCAAAGCTTCATACCCAACTGTGCGTGTGGCATCTCCATATCCTCATCGCTGACCTTACCAATATCGTGGAGGAGACCAGCACGGCGCGCCTTCTTGACGTTGAGCCCCAGCTCCGCAGCCATAGCCGCACAGAGGTTAGCCGTTTCGCGTGCGTGCATGAGGAGGTTTTGACCGTAACTGGAGCGGTACTTCATCTTACCAACAAGACGAACGAGTTCTGGATGCATGCCGTGGATACCGAGGTCGATGGTAGTACGTTTACCTGTCTCGATGATCTCTTCCTCTACTTGCTTAGTCACTTTAGCTACTACCTCCTCGATACGTGCCGGGTGGATACGACCGTCTTGCACGAGTTGGTGGAGTGAGAGGCGTGCAATCTCACGGCGCACAGGATCGAAAGCCGAAAGAGTGATGGCTTCCGGGGTATCATCTACTATAATCTCTACGCCAGTAGCCGCTTCGAGGGCACGAATATTACGTCCTTCACGACCGATGATACGTCCCTTCACTTCGTCATTATCAATATGGAAGACCGAAACTGCATTCTCCACAGTAGCCTCAGAAGCAATGCGCTGGATAGATTGGACGATAATCTTCTTAGCTTCTTTGGTAGCGGTGAGGCGAGCTTCATCCATGGTGTCGTTGATATACGCCATGGCAGCCGTTTTAGCTTCATCTTTGAGCGCGTCCACCAGCTGTTTCTTGGCCTCTTCAACCGAAAGACCAGAGATTTGCTCCAATTGTTGCTCCGCTTTTTGGTGGAGTCGTTCTACCTCTTGCGACTTATGCTCAATAGCTTTTTGTTGATTTTCAATCTGCTGACGTTGCGTATTCAGTTCGTTCTGTGCACGTTGCACTTCCCCTTGCTTTTGGTTGAGCTGTTGTTCGCGTTGCTGTTGGCGTTGTTCCTGTTGGTGGAGTTTTTGCTCAGCTTGACGCACTTGATTTTCGTGTTCGAGTTTCAAAGCGATAAATTTCTCTTTTGCCTCAATGATTTTGTTTTTCTTTATCATTTCGGCTTCCTCTTCCGCCTTGCGGAGGAGACCCTTCGTATGGAATTTGAATCCGAGGAAGCTAATAAGTGCTCCCACCAGCATAGATCCCAATCCTATAAGTAAAATTTCTAACATAAGTATCTGTTATTTAATTTGTTGTAAAATTAGTTTATTTAGTTCTTGTATTTTTTCATCGATTGGTTGCAAGCGATTGGCATGCGCATCGGCTGTGAGATTCACCGCCATATCTAATGCCACATACACCCATAGTTGCTCTGCCGAACGATTTGGGGCGATTTTCTGGTAATGACGATATCGCTCGTTAATCATCTCCGCTGCTTTGCGATACAGATGCTCCATATCTGCCGGCACATTCAGCGAGATATGGTGTGCATCGAGTTGCAGGGTGATATGTTGCTTGCGTGGTTCTGTCATTGTTTCAAGACATCTAATGCCTTATCAATTTGCGAGATAAGAGATGTTAATCGTTGCTTAGCTTTTTGACGGTCCTCCTCATTACTTCCTTCTGTCACGATTAAGGCATGAGCCGTTTGGAGGCGTTTGTAATCATTTTTTAACTGCTGTAATTCCGCATGAGATTGCAAAATTTCTTCTCGTTGACGAATGTTCTCTTCCTTCAAAAGACGCATTTCTTCCTGCAATTCCTGATATTGTGCAAGGAGCTGCTGAAGATTTTGTTCAAGTTGGACAAGAGAATCCATATTGAATTAGAAGCTATAGCCAATACCTAAGCCAAGGATGCCCTTGAATTGTACACGCTCAGCTGCATGTCCCTCTTTATCAGCAATCTTCACACCATTGTAGTATTTGAGTGAAGTAGAGAGGGTTACGTTGAGGCACTTGAGGAATTGATAGGAGATGGCAGCATCCCAATCTACGTCGAAGTTACCGAAGCGGCGATTGTTGTCGCGGTAGCCGATAAATTTTTTCTCTGCATCGAACATCTCTGTCTTATCCCAAGCATATGGAGTAAAAAGACCGAGGGTAGTGATAATCTTGAGATCTTTATACGTATAGTTGATACCACCCTTGAAGCTAAGACCCAACTCTGCTCTGGCATTTGTGTAAATCTTATCATATGTACCATCTGCATTTGCCTCCTTGCTATATGTCCAAGTAGCGTATTTCTCTTGCATTTGCTCACGCAAACCAGGGTTTGCTTTCTCAACGGCATCGCCTACATAAGCAGTAGTAATTTTACCAGCCACAGGAGAGAGGTAGATGGAGAAAATATCGTTAGGTTTCCAATCAATACCGACAGAAATATCTGTGTATGAAGGGGCAAGGAATTTAGAAATAATAGGATCCGCTGCCTCTGTACCATCGTATGCACGACCGAAAGCCATCTGGCTCTTGAATCCAGCCGCAGCGGTCAAGTACCATGCCTTATGGAATTGCCAACCGAACTTCGTGCTGAAGTCAATCACGTCGCTTGATTTTTGGAAAGCATCATTCTTTTGGTCGATATATGATAGACCATACTCAAGATTAAGATTTGTTTCCCAAGAAAGATTATTCTCATTGTACAATAGACGCACTTTACCAAAAGCAACTCCATTGACATTGTTGTTACCACCAGCAGCCCAATTAACAAGACCAGTAGCACTTGCATTCAATCCTACAACACCATTGCAAGACCATGGAGAAGGTTTCTGTTCTGCTTCTTGTGCTATAGCAAAAGCAGCGAAGCAGAGAGAGAAAATAGAAAGTAAGTATTTTTTCATTTTGTTTCTAATTTTATTGGTTAATATATATTATATTTATTTGATTATCAATATTGTGCGGCATCATACACTTGGTCAGCCACTTCCGAGCCTGCCACTTTCTCAATGATGCAAAAGGCGAAATCGCTACTCAATCCAGGACCTTTAGCAGTGATGATGTTCTTTGATTCCACTACAAGTCCATCGATATAACTTTCTCCAAGATACTCTTCAAAACCTGGATAGCAGGTCGCTTGTTTACCTTGCAGAATACCCAATCGTCCCAATACGGAAGGCGCTGCGCAAATAGCGGCTATCAACTTCTCCGAAGCATTGTGTGCCACCAGCAAATCGCATAGAGGTTTGCACTCGTGCAACTTGGTTGCTCCACCTGGCAGTATCAGCATTTCTGCATCCGCAAAGTCCGCCTCTGCAAATAGTTTATCTGCTTTTACCGAGATATTATGAGCTCCTAAGACCGATTCAACACCTGTTACCGACACGGTTGTCAAGGCGATATTGGCACGTCTGAGTAGGTCGATTGTCGTGATGGCTTCGATTTCTTCGAATCCATTGTCTAAGAAGATGTAATTCATAGGTTAATTTTGAATTTTGAATTAAGAATTTTGAATTATGAATTTTGATTTCCTTAATTTAGTTTGAATGTATATGTTATTTTACCTATTTGAGGTGTATCTCCTTCTGAAAACTTAGCTTGACGAGCGGCTTGGAGTGCCAGTTGCTGGGTGCCACGATCAGAAATGGTAGTACCATCGGCTACAGTGGCATTCGTCACATTACCCGCCGCATCCACCATGATATTGACCACTACAATACCTGCTTGCGCAAAATTAGACGATGGTTTAGGCATGCGTTTCACGTCCCTACCATAGAGTGTCCATTGATTGCCATTGGTCACGCCCATGCCTTTGCCCACGGGATTACCTTTCGTTCCCGAAGTATTGTTCGCCGAGGCGTTGTCAGCATTCGCACCTTCGGCGGTGCCTGCTTGTCCGAAGAGAGCAGCCAGTTGGTTGGCTTTATCAATGGCTTCTTGCTCTTTGGCACGTTGCTCTGCCAGCGCTTTCTCTTTAGCAATGCGTTCTGCTTCTGCGCGTGCTTCTTCCTCCTGACGTTTACGTATCAACTCCTCTTCTTCCGCTCTACGTTTAGCCTCTTCTTCTGTTTGCTTTGCGAGTGCCAACGATTCTTCATCCTCTTGCACTATCAAATCATTGTTCGACGGACGTGCAGGAGCTGCAGGCGCAGGGATTTGTTCTACTTGTGTCATCGCATCCAATGGACGCACATCAGGCATCCCCCCCCCCTCATCAGCATCACCAAATGCCACTACTATCCCCTCATCTTCCGTCTGTACAGGGGCTTGCACTTGCAGCCACCATAGCAGCAAAAAGATGAGGCACATAGCAATAATCGTACCTACCGAAGCGATAATATGGGATTGGGATTGTTTGCTCACTTCTTTGTAGCGATTACGATTTTCATCTTATGCTGATTAGCGATATCCAACACATGTACCACATCGCGGTATGGGATGTCTTGGTCTGCATGCAATGCAATATACATACTACTATCCTGCTGCTGAATCATTGAGAGGTAGCCCTCCAACTCATCTGCTGCTATAGTCACGGGTTTTTGCCTGCCGAGTGCTACGTAGTAATTACCCAAATTGTCAATGCTCACTTTGGCTACTACTTGCTTAGTCGTGGTTTTCGCACGTGCAGTAGGCAAGTTAATTTTGATATCATTGGGCGAAGACATCGTACTTGCCATTACGAAGAATAGCAACAGCAAGAAGATGAGGTCAGTCATGGACGACATCGCAAACGTAGCCTCTACCCTATTTCGTCTTTTTAATGCCATAACTTCAGTTGAAAGTTTATAGTTTAAAGTTTAAAGGCAGGATTATGCGGGTTCGTTGAGGAGGTCCATGAACTCCATCGTGCGGGATTCCAATTGACGAACCACGCGGTCAATACGCGACACCAGCAGGTTATACGCAAACATCGCCAAGATACCCACTATCAAACCACCTACAGTAGTCACCATGGCTTGATACATACCCTCAGAGAGTGAAGAAATCTCGATTACGCCGCTGGCATTTTGCGCCATATTGAAGAATGTCTGAATCATACCCAGCACTGTTCCCAAGAAACCGAGCATAGGTGCGCCAGCAGCTATGGTAGCCATCAAAACAAGACCTTTCTCCAAGGTACTAACTTCTAGATTACCAACATTTTCGATAGCAACCTGCACGTCCTGCATTGGGCGACCGATACGAGTGATTCCTTTCTCCACCATATGCGCAGAAGGAGTATCCTCTTTGCGGCACAACTTGATAGCCGAATCAATATTACCCTCTTTGATATAGTCGCGAATACGATTCATAAAGGTCTTATCCTCTTTGGTCGCTTTGGTCAAAACTACCATACGTTCAATGAACAGGTAAATACCAAAAGCCAACATCAGTGCCAGCACTATCATAATCCATCCACCATACTCAGCCATAGTGAGCAGGTTGATTGAATTTTCCACTACAGTTTCTTCTACCACTGCCACTGTATCTTGCACAGCGGTCAATGTGTCCATGTCAGTTTGAATTTGAAAGAGCATATTTGTATTGTTTTATAGTTTCTTCTATTCCTAAGTACAGCGCATCTGCTATCAACGCATGACCGATACTCACCTCATCGAGCCAAGGAAACGCTTGGGCAAATGCCTTGAGATTACGCAGATTCAGGTCATGACCTGCGTTCAGCCCAAGCCCCAGCTCGTGCGCCTTCTCTGCCGCAGGACGGTACTGCGCGATGGCTGCTTCTGGATCATGGTCATATAGCTCGGCATATGGACCTGTATAAAGCTCTACCCTATCTGCACCTGCCTTGGCAGCATATTCCACCATCTCTGCATCGGCATCCACAAACACCGACACACGAATACCAACATTCTTAAAACGCTGAATGATAGCCGTCAACTTCGCCAAGTGCGCCTTCGTATCCCATCCATGATTACTTGTCAATTGATTATGAGCATCGGGCACCAGCGTCACCTGAGTGGGCTTAACAGCCAAGACCAAATCCATAAAAGCTGGTTCTGGATTACCCTCTATATTAAATTCGGTAGAGACCAAAGGTTTAAGCGCGTATACGTCTGCTCGTGTTATGTGTCGTTCATCAGGGCGAGGATGTACCGTAATCCCCTCAGCACCAAAGCGTTCGCAATCCTTAGCAAACTGCTCTACATCAGGTAAATTACCACCCCGCGCATTGCGCAACGTCGCCACCTTATTGATATTTACGCTTAATCTCGCCATATTCGCTGCAAAGGTACAAAAAAAATGGTAAATATGCAAATTTTTCAAGAAAAAGTTTCATAGTGCCATTCTTTGCCGAATCATACGGTAAAGTACCAGGCAAGATTCGTATGACTGTCGGCTGACTGTCGGCTGACCGTCGGGAAAGACATGGAGATGATTAGACTCTTTATCTATTGATTTATGGTTCGAATAAGTTTTGTAGTTCGTCGAAGCGAGCGACGGTGTCGGAGCCATATTTCCAAAGATGGCGTCGAATCTTAGCCATGGGCTTATCCTGTCCGAGTTTGCTCTTAGAATAGAACTTATCTGCATAGCATATAAGCTTTTCCTCAAGCGTTTGCGGAGAATAATCCCGCAATGGTATAGGCAACTGCTCACGGATAATCTGCTCATAAGTGATTCCTGTGCCAGTATGACGTTCTGCCACTGCTGCATGTTTAGGAAGTCCCTCTTGACGGAGAATCTCAGCTCCTAAATAACCATGTTTAATATACGCATGCTTGCCCATACAATGAATTTTAGGAGCATCACAGAGTACCACACCAATATCATGCAGCATCGCTGCTTCCTCCACAAACACGGGATCCACTTCACCCGACTCTACCCACTCAGGATGCTTGGCAAGGATTGCCAATGCACGGTCAGCCACCTGACGAGAATGAGTCAGCAGAATATGTCGGAGTTCGACATTTTCGCCACAATATTTAGCTATAAGTGATTTGTAATCAATCATTTTCCCCAATTTAATTTATCTTTGAGCGATTGCATAAACGACTGTCCTTCCACATGCACAATCTTAATAGTGCGTTGCGAGCGCTCGATATGCAATTGAATATCTTGATTCAAGACTTGGCTACGTCCATCTACACTAAGCATGAAACTGCCATTACGGCTTGAGATCTTAACATCGATTTTACTATCATCAAGTACAACCAGCGGACGGATATTAAGGCTATGGGTGGCTACAGGCGTAAGGATGATGGCATTAACATGAGGGTCCAGCAATGGACCTCCCACACTAAGATTGTAAGCGGTTGATCCTGTTGGAGTTGCCACCAATAAGCCATCCGCTTTGTAGTTATGAAGAAATTCGCCATTGAGGGTAACATCCACCGTAATCATACTACTCAAACCCGACTTCAAAATAGCCACCTCATTGAGTGCATAAGGCGAAGCTATCTTGCCATCTTGTTGGCATGACACTTCCAACATACGGCGCTGCTCGATGGTATAATTATTGGTGATTAATTGATCTAACACTGCATCAATATCATTGGTCCGCACTTCAGCCAAGTACCCTAAGTGCCCACAGTTGATACCCAAAATAGGAATATCCAGATGACCCACCAAAGAAGCAGTAGTCAGAAACGTACCATCGCCACCAACAGACAATGCAAAATCAATTGCTTCACCCGTTTGAGCGATATAATCTTCTACAGCAGGAAATTCACGACTAAAAACTTCGTGACGAAGTTCTTGCGACAAAACAATATCCACACCACGCAGTTGCAAGAACTCAATGATATGCTTCACCTCGCGGATAGTTTCCGAACGAAGGGTATTTCCAAAGATAGCGATAGTCATAAGTGTTTAGTGTTTAGAGTTTAGTGAATTTTTTAGACCATTGAGGAGTGCAGCAGCATCCATACGTTTCTTACCAGGGAGTTGCAACTCCTGCAAATCAATGTATCCATCCGCGCAAGGAACAATGATATGTCCTTTTTGTTCGGCAAGCGAACTGACTGCCACCTTATATACTTTAGCACCTTTGAGGAGGTCTGCCAAAGGATGGGAAGCAGGCATCTCATTGATCCAAGCAGCAGGATAAGGACTAAGGCCACGCACATGATTACGGATACGCTCAGCATTCCACGAGAAATCAATCGCACATGTATCCTTGAAGATCTTAGGCGCAGGGCGCAAAGAGATAGTATTATTTTGAGGAATAGTAGGGAGTGCTATTCCCTGATTCTCGGCATCAATGATAGCATCCACGGTGCGTGTGACGAGCGTTGCTCCCATCACCATCAGTCGATCATGCACAGAACCCACATTCTCATCATCGGTGATAGGAATACGCTCTTGGAGAATGATGTTACCCGTATCAATCTCATGCTGGAGCATAAAGGTTGTAGCGCCTGTTTCGGTATCGCCATTCATCACCGCCCAATTGATAGGCGCCGCACCGCGATACTGTGGCAGCAAAGAAGCATGGAGATTGAAAGTGCCCAATCGAGGCATATTCCACACCACCTCTGGCAACATACGAAATGCTACAACAATCTGCAAATCAGCCTGATATGAACGCAACTCTTCAAGAAATGCCTCATCCTTCAGACGCTCAGGTTGCAACACGGGCAAGCCCACCGAGAGGGCATACTGCTTAACCGCCGAAAATTGCAATTGGTGTCCACGTCCCGCAGGTTTGTCGGGCATAGTCACCACAGCCACTATATTATAGCCACCTTCCACCAAAGCACGCAAACTCTCCACTGCAAAGTCGGGCGTGCCCATATAAATAATTCGTATTGATTGCTTATCCATAATATATTCCTATATTGTCAACTATAAATTGTTAACTGTCAACTATCTAAAAGTGTGTGCAAAACCGACACTAATCAACTCTTTGAATTGGAGGCGTGACTTATCATCGGTTGTACTTTCAACGGTGCCATCATAGCGGGGATGCAGTAGGATTTTGGCAGACATATACTTGTTGATGTAAAAATCCACATCTATCTCCAACTCTGTTTCTACCTGTTTGTAATTAGTAAAGAAGTAAAACTTAGTTTCCAACTCTATCTCACGCAGGGGACGCCACTTCCATTCCACACGCACGGAACTACCCACCTCATTGAGCATATTATTGCCCGTCTCAATACCCAACGCATTGACGTCAATACACTCTACATCGGTATTGAGTGCGTAGGTGAGTTTATAGGTAGCAGGCGAGATATTGAGAGATAATCCTTTGAGAGGTTTATAATCAATACCAAGACCCATATTATAGCGTATTGGCGTGAGAAAAGTGGTATTCAGATGATTGGAATTCTTCTGAAAATTGGGAAAGAAGTTCGTTCGGAAATTGGCAAATATCGATACATACCAGTACTTGTGCACTTGATAACCGAACTTGCTATAAATCTGAAAAATATCGTCCGTAGTATTCATCTTACGGAGCGTATCTCCACTCACAGTACTCACACCCACGCGCCACTCCGCATTGTTCTCCCAAGAGAGATTACCCTTGTTATAATTGGCAAAAGCCTTAGCCGCCCACAACATGGCAAAAGCATTGGCTGCACCTTGATGCCAGTTTTCGGTGGCGTAGTTTTGTGTCAACTGCAACGACAGATTGGCTTCTCTACGCCAAGGCGAACGTGAATCACGCAATGCGCGAGCAGCATCCAATGCATCCTCTTGAATATCGCGCACAATAGCTCGTTGCACCGTCCCGCGCCCAATCTCCACCTCCTTTAGGCGATTAGGATCGCTGATGGCGGTATAGAGGTCAGCATGATACATCGTGATATAACGGCGCGCATTACGACGAATAGCAGCTATCGAATATGGGTTCTTCGGTGTGGTATCATTCAGGGACGGGAAAGACTCTGGTACATACATCAAAGGCAAACACAATGGATGAGGATAGCGCTTCCACATGGTATCACAAACCACAACCACAGAGTCATGCATAACCAACGTGTCGCGATGCAATTCACGCCCTTGCTGAGCCACCAGTTCGAGCAACAAGACATCGCTATCTGAAGTCTGTACCTGCGAGTTAACCGCAACAGCACTCCACAACAGCACTATGAAAAAGCCTATTTTTTTCAAGGTAACGCAGGGCGTTTATATGCACGAATAATCAAATAGATACCCCAAATAATGAAAGGCAAGGAAAGTATCTGCCCCATATTGAGCAAGTGATTTGCTTCGAAAAGCTCTTGATCGTTTTTGATAAATTCCAGCATAAAGCGCGTGAAGAATATAATCTCTAAAAATACTCCCAAAAGCAAACCCTCTCGTTTGTATGCCTTACCCTTCCAATACATGAACCATGTAACAAAGAAAGCAACGATGCAATAGAGCATCTCGTAGATTTGCGTAGGGTGACAAGGCACGGTCTGACCATCACGCACGAAGATAAATCCCCATGGTAGATCAGTAGGAGTACCATAAATCTCAGAGTTCATCAAGTTGCCCAGACGAATCAAAGTAGCTGTGACACAGACACCTACGACCAATCGATCCATAATCCACAATAGTGAGGTATGATACTTAGGCTCCTTAGAGAACACTTTTTTATTGAGCAACCATGCTGCTGTCAGCAGACCTATAGCACCTCCATGGCTCGACAAACCACCTTCCCATATTTTTAACAAACGCAATGGATGTTCGATATATGGATTGCGGTAATTGATTGTCCAACCAAATATCTGTACAGGGTCAGTGGAGATGTCCATATAGTGGCAATAAGCTCGCATACTTGGCAATGTCACATCATGCCACTCGTAGAACCAACAGTGTCCTACTCTCGCACCAATAATTAAGCCAATTACCATCCACATGAATAGTTTGTCGGTCCATTCTGGTGGGCAGTTCTCGTTTTTGTATAGCTTAACCTGAATGAGGTAGCACAAATAGATACCTATTGCCCAAAGCAAGCCATACCAACGGATGCCGCCATCGCCGATAGGGATAAGTACAGGATCCACATCCCATACTACAGTTAACAGTTGACAATTGACAGTTGACAATATCATAGTAAAAAACTTATTTTAGATTATTTTTGGATGATTTTATTATAGATGTTAGTAATTTAAGCAACTCATGACAATCCTCATAAATTGAATTATACACATCATTATCTATATAGTCTGTATCATGTAATAAATTAAGCCAAAACTTGGTTTCTTCTGCTTCTTTTAATGAGATTGATAGTTTGTTAATAAAATCCAATGTACTTTGTGCATTCCTCGCTTCTGAACAATTTGCCCCTATCGACGTACCCGAACGCAGTAATTGTTTTGATAAAACATATTCATTTTTTTCTTGACACAAATATTTATATGCCTTCACTATTCTAATGGCAAAAGCATATGATTTTTGATATATCACACCCCTATTCTCCATAATCAAAAACCTCAACTGTTAACTGTCAACTGTCAACTCTCTCTCCCGTGACATTGTTTGTACTTCTTGCCTGAACCACAAGGACATGGGTCATTTGGACGCGGTTTCTTTTCTACACGCAAGGGCTCAGGGCGTTGCATCTCACGCGTATCACGGCCTGCGGCAGCCGCTTGTCCACTCGCCGCAGCAGCACGACTAACCGCGTCTTTTTGTGTACGATAGCGCGAGTAATCATGACGTTGTTGAACATGTGCTTGGCGCACTTCCTCAGGGTCACGAGTTGGAATTTGCCCGCGGAAGAGAATCGAAATCGTGCGGCGGTTAAACGCATCTAACATCTGACGGAAGATATTAAACGACTCTAGTTTATAAATCAACAATGGGTCTTTCTGCTCATAACTTGCATTTTGTACCGATTGTTTCAAATCATCCAATTGGCGAAGATGGTCTTTCCACTCATCGTCAATCACATAGAGCACCATACGCTTTTCAAACTCACGAATCACCTCTCGGCATTCGGTCTCGTATGCTGCTTTCAAGTTAACCGCTATGTTATACACCTTTTTGCCATCAGTGATTGGAATCAAGATATTCTCATACATCGCACCACGTTCCTCATACACCTTCTTTATCACTGGATATGCCACCTTTTGCAATGTTTCCATACGACGTTTGAACGCCTCCAAAGCTGCCTCTGCCAATTTATCCGCCAAGACGTTCTCACGACTTCCGCGGAATGTCTCCTCATCAAATGGCACCTCCATTGCAAACACTTGCATCACATCCAATTGAAGTGCCTCGTAATCCAACATCTGACGTGCCTCAGCTATCAACACATCGGCTGTATCATAAATCATATTAGCAATATCCACACCTATGCGCTCACCCATAAGGGCATGGTGGCGTTTCGCGTAGATTACATTACGTTGTTGGTTCATCACGTCATCATACTCAATGAGGCGCTTACGAATACCGAAGTTATTCTCCTCCACTTTCTTTTGCGCACGCTCGATAGACGACGAAATCATGTTATGCTCTATCATCTCGCCCTCTTGGAAGCCCATCTTATCCATCAGCCCAGCCAAACGATCCGAGCCGAACATACGCATCAGGTCATCTTCCATGCTGACATAGAACACACTGCTACCTGGGTCACCTTGACGACCCGCACGACCACGCAACTGACGGTCCACGCGACGACTCTCGTGACGCTCGGTACCAATGATAGCCAAACCGCCTGCATCCTTCACTTCTTTGGTGAGCTTGATATCCGTACCACGACCAGCCATATTGGTTGCGATAGTCACCACGCCTGGGCGACCTGCCTCAGCCACCACGTTGGCCTCATGTTGGTGCAATTTCGCGTTCAATACATTATGTTTAATCTTGCGCAAGTTGAGCATACGGCTCAACAACTCACTGATTTCCACCGAAGTAGTACCCACCAACACAGGACGACCTGCGGCGACCAACTCTACGATTTCCTCAATCACCGCATTGTATTTCTCGCGTTTGGTGCGGTAGATGCGGTCGTTCATATCCTCGCGAGCGATAGGGCGATTGGTAGGAATTACCACAACGTCTAGTTTGTAAATATTCCAGAACTCGCCAGCTTCTGTCTCAGCAGTACCCGTCATACCTGCCAACTTGTGGTACATACGGAAATAGTTTTGCAAGGTGATAGTAGCAAAGGTTTGTGTAGCAGCTTCTACCTTCACATTCTCTTTCGCCTCCACGGCTTGATGCAAACCATCCGACCAGCGGCGACCGTCCATCACACGACCTGTCTGCTCATCCACAATCTTAACTTGGTTATCATCAATGATATAATCCACATCTTTTTCGAACAAGGTATATGCCTTCAACAACTGATGCACCGTGTGAACGCGTTCGGATTTGATGCTATAGTTGGTCATCACCTCGTCTTTCTTCTGCTGTTTTTCTTCGGCTGAGAGATTTTGTTTCTCAATATCAGCCACCTCGCTGCCCACATCAGGCAAAACGAAGAATTTAGGGTCATCGGTATTGCCCGTTAGCGTATCAATACCCTTGTCGGTCAGTTCGATAGTTTTATGCTTCTCATCAATCACGAAATAGAGTTCATCAGTGGCGATATGCATATTTTTCTCGTTCTCTTGCAGATAGAATTCTTCAGTCTTTTGCAAGCGCACTTTTACTCCAGGTTCACTCAAGTATTTGATGAGTGCTTTGCTCTTTGGCATACCCTTAAATGCACGGAAGAGTGCCAACTCACCTGCCTCACGCTCCTTCTCATCGGCACTGCCCATCTTAGCTTTTGCTTCGGTCAGCAGTTTAGTGGTCAAGGTATTTTGTGTACGCACCAGCAGCTCAACGCGATGCTTATACTCATCATACATCTGATCTTCGCCCTTTGGAACAGGTCCACTGATAATCAACGGAGTACGCGCATCATCAATCAACACCGAGTCCACCTCATCCACGATGGCATAGTTATGTCCGCGTTGCACCAAGTCCATTGGGCTTGTTGCCATATTATCACGGAGGTAGTCAAAGCCAAACTCGTTATTCGTACCAAATGTAATATCGCACGCATACGCACGGCGACGCTCATCAGAGTTCGGTTTGTGTTTATCAATACAATCCACGGTCAATCCATGGAACATATACAATGGCCCCATCCACTCGGAGTCACGTTTGGCGAGGTAGTCGTTCACTGTCACCACGTGCACACCCTCGTGTGTCAAAGCATTGAGGAAGACTGGCAATGTAGCCACCAACGTCTTACCTTCACCCGTAGCCATCTCGGCTATCTTACCTTCGTGCAAAACGACACCACCAATCAGCTGCACATCATAATGCACCATATCCCACACCACTTCGTTTCCGCCTGCGGTCCAAGAGTTGTGATATATGGCTTTATCGCCGTCTATTTCTACAAAATCAAAACGTGTGTCGGCTGCCAAATCGCGGTCCATCTGCGTAGCAGTCACTACCACGGTCTCGTTCTCAGCAAAACGGCGAGCAGTACTTTTTACCACGGCGAAGGCGTCAGGCAGAATATCCATCAGTTTTTTGTCATAGATATCCAACACCTCTTTTTCAAGGTGATCAATCTCGTTATATACTTTTTCGCGGTGATCAATTTCCAACGATTCTATGCTTGCTTTCAGCTCTGTGATACGAGCCTTGTTTTGTGCCACAGCATCTTGCAGACTTTGCATCAACGCTGCACTACGAGCACGCAACTCATCATCACTCAAAGCATCAATCTCAGCATATACAGCCTTGATCTTCTCCACATATGGCATCACAGCACGCATATCCTTCTGCGACTTGTTGCCAAACAATTTGGTAATTACTTCTATAAATCCCATTTTTTCAGTTTATAGTTTATAGTTAACAATTAACAGTTAATATCTATTGGGACAATCTACCCCAAAATTAGCGTGCAAAGTTACAAAAAAAAAAGGATATACGCAAGAGAATTGTAGAAAAAGAAATAAAAAGCCACAAAAAGAGAGTGCACCAAAAGCCCGATGCACTCTCTATCTGATCTAAGGTATAAATTGCAATTACTTGATCAATTTTCCCTCAGCGTTGTATTTCACGCCATTAAACAGGATATGGAGATAACCATTTTCAATAACCTTGCAATTAGCATCTTCTGGCACAATTATCTGTTCTACATCAGAAGAGGTAGATGGCTCAAATTTTACACGCAGAGCATCAACACTTACCTCACCCTTCTCCGACAAGAATGAAGATCCACGTACTATCTTAAAGCCCATAAACTGATAATCCACTCCCGCAGGTAGCACTGACATATCAGCCTCTTGGTAGAGCCAACCTGCATAGTCGATATCACAAATCTTTGTATATTTGACATCGCCCTCTACAGCCCACTTCGCATATAATGTATTGAATGTATAATCACCAAACACATGCATTCCTAAAGTAGATTCACTATTACCTTGAATTGCAGTTACATCATCTGCCACATACACTGCTTCTCCGTTTAGTTCAGAGAAAGTGTATGTCAATTTATTCGACGCATACCCCTCATACTTAGATGCGGTGTTTCGTGCGGTGGATACAGAGATTACACCTACAGACGTTTCTTTATCCCCTTCAAAGAACAATGTATCAAGATTATTCAATACTGCCAAAGAAGACTCTACCTCTTCACCGGTACGGAATACTACTGTCACTGGATCATTGACAATCACACCGTTCACATCCGAAACCTCTGCACCGATAACCATCTTGTACTCCGAGTTCGGTTGCAATGTGCCTGCTTTCAGTTCAAACTTAGCAGATCCATAAGGCTCTGGAGCAGCTCCATTGAGTTTGATATTACGAGCGACAGGACTAATATCCTTACCCGTTGCATCATATACCTTGAAATATTTATTGGATGAATTAGCCAATTTAGCATCAAAGATAGCAATGAACGCTGCATCCACAGGAATGTTCTCTGAACCATCTACTGGGTAGGTTTGTACAACTGCTAAATTTCCACGCAAAGATGTGCGGAATTTAAATGAAAATGGTTCTTTGAGATGATTCTCATATGCGGTATCAGGATGACATGCGCCCGTTCCGAGTGTGACGGTATATTCTACACCTGGTTCAAAGCGCTTAGCAGGTGTAAAGCGCAAGGTATGGTTATCATTTTCAAATGCAACAGTACCTTCAACAGAAGGAGAAATCTCAAGCGCAGCAGCTGTAGCTGCAGTTTCCATATCCCAGTTGAAAGAAATAGAAACTTGAGTTGATACGAGTACACTATCCGTAATCTCGACCTTTGGACTATAATCGATTACCTTTGGAGGGGTTTGACGAGCCATAGAGAGAGCAAAAATACCATACGAAATCTCATTGTTCTTCACCTCTATAGTTTGTTCTTGTGGATAATAACCAGCTGGGGTTGCCTTTACTGTATATATACCAGGTTGAAGATTCCAGAAATAATATACACCATTATACAGAGTATCTGTAACATATGTATCCAAAAGTTGGTCACCTTGCCAAAGCTCTACTAAACCGCGGAGGATAGGACGATACTCATCGCGAGTATCCTTGCGCGCCTTGTAATTAGGAAATTCTTGTTTTTGATACACATCGTAAATTTTTCCGCCAATAGCACCATATGGAAGCTCTTTTTCACAGAAGTAGGTGTAGAATGTTTTAGCGAATTGGAAAGACTCTTGGCGCTTGTAGTCGATATTCATCAGACGATAAGTCTCTGGCAAATAGTCATGCATCATACCCTCAGAGATTGTACCAGGCACTTTCAAGTTACGCATTACTCCGTAGCCATTGCTCCATCCCATAATTTTACGTGCGAATGTCTTGTCGCCAGCAATATTAGGTTCGCGTGACCAGCAGCTAACTTGATTGGAATACTGGTTCTGCCCCATCAACGTGGTAATAGCACGTGCTTCATCACAAATTGCTTGTGGAACTTTTTCTGGATACCCTTCTAATCCATATTCATCACCTGGGGTAATACCCGAGTGCAGTTGCAAAATATAGTTGGCTGGATTGCCCGCATTGGAGTGAATCGAGAGCATAAAGTCAGCCTTCCAAGTACTTGCCTCTGCAGAAATACCAGAAAGGCTACGGTCATCCGCAGTGGTATTGGTAACACGAGACATCTTGGTTTGGAAACCGAGATCGCGAAGGATAGTATCGAGGCGAAGACCTTTGTCGAGATTAGAAACGCTCTCCCAGAAACTCTGCTCGCGTTTATAGCCATCTTTCTCATTCAATGTACTATTACTAACATCCACAAAGATTGGATAGATATACATCAAGCGGTCATCCGAATCATAACCTCCGTGACCAGGATTGATATAAATCTTGTAGTCAGCAGGATTGGTAGAAGCTGCACGCTTAGCTTGGCGTTTCATTTGGTTGAGCAACGTACCATCTGGTTTTTGCAGCAAGCGAGGCAATTTTGTACGAACAGGCTCCTCAGTCAGATTCAATTGCATCAAACGAATTTGTCCCTTTTCAGTGTGATACACAATGCGACCGGATTTGGCATCTACATCAGGATAGTATCCCATTTCTTCGGGATCAGTCAACTCTTGACGCTCCGAACCATCTACAGAAGCAATAACGATATTAGAGGAAGTAAAATAATAGCCATCGTGTTGGTCATTCATACCTACGATATAATCATTGCCAAACCATACTGGCGCATTGACATTACCCACATTGATAATTTCTTTACCATTAAGATCACATACTGCTGTACCGAACTTAGTATTGAAAAGAATCATAGTTTGGTCTGGAGACAAAGAAGACCAAATGTAGTTAACGTCACCATGAGGTTTGAGTACAACCTTTTCGCCATTGCGATAGAGGTTGAGATCCAAATTCTCGTTATCAACACGGAGAGCTGACTCATCAGCTAAAGTTACATAATCAGCATTTTCTGTTGCAAGATAAGTAACTGTCTCTGCGTCTGCAAAGCGTGGAAAATAACCCTCACCCAATTTCACATTGCTAAGTACGCGAATCTCTGCATTGCCCACCAAGGCAACGGAGATACCAAGAATAAATAAAAATGTTTTTTTCATGTTGATTATTTTATAATTTAATCATTATTGTACTTCTACGCCCAATACATCATAAGTCTTATTGCCAGACTGGATATACAGAGAACCATCCTTGATATACTTGGCATGAGCCTTTACGTCTGAAGGTTTAACCGTTTCAAGATCAGTAGTTGGTCCATCAAATTCCTCAATAATACCTGGGAGTGTTATATAGCGCTCGCCCTTAGGAGTAGCAGAAGTAGGGACGAGCTTCAAAGAAAGGAAATGCAATGGATAAATAGCCACATCATCCCCGAAACGCTCTTTCACATCAATCTCAAGAATATTTTCCTCACCCACTTTAGGATTGAGGAAAGTGATTTGATCAGTCGTATTAGAATTATTAGGACGCATCATCACAATAGCTTTCTCAAATGTTGCATCGGTTGTGAAAGGAACAAGGATCTTCTTCGGAGTAGAGAATAGGAGTGAATCTTTAGACAATTGTATAAAAGGTATACGACCTCCAGAATAGTTGAATTTCAGATTAACTGGAGCAGAAGCATCTTCTGGTACAATGAGAGAAGGATTCCAAGAAGTAGGAGAACTCTTAACCTCCCATGTCTCAGGTTGACGGAAGTCATCCCACACAAAAGGATTGGTTGCAGGAAGCTCTACCTTAACAACTAGTTGATCCGTAAAATCGCCTAATTTTCCCGTAACAATCACATATCCATTGTTAATACCCTTCACAACACCTGCCTCATCGACTGTGGCAACAGAAGGATCGGAAGAAGTCCATGTCAAAGCATCTGATAATATTTCGATCGTATTTTTACCCACTGTACTTTCTACCTCCACTTTGTATGGAGTAGGACCACATATCACGGTATCCAAACGGATAGCAACAGGAGCAGAAGAAACAATGCGAATATCTAGCTCTGTTTTCACATCCCCCCAAGTAGCAATCAGTTTACCACCATTAGCACCTGTGGCCAAGAAGCGACCATCCTCAAGTATCTCACCCACTTCAGGTGCGCAAGAGAGTTTCACATCTGTCATCTTGGTATTTACGAGCACACCGTACTTGTTATATCCGAGGAATTCAGGATCTGCCACACCATAAAGAGGTAGCGAATATGTAGGTTGATAAGGCACAATCTTAGCAATGGTGTTATCTGTCTCTGGCACATTAGCTACTGCAAACATACCATTAGCACAAGCACGTTCATTACCATCCGAACCATTGTTCATTTGGCCATAAGGACGCACATAGAGGCAAGAACTACCGCCACCATCCCAGTTAACCGCATTGTATGCACCATAATGTTGAAGGATTTCGGCAAGGACCTTGGTGGTACAACCTGCACTGATGGCACTACGTCCATCAACCACCAACATAAAGACTGTATCGCGGGTTAGTGAAACACCAAAACCTGTACGTGGGTGTAATTCGTCCCAAAAACCCTCTTGCGCAACCTTACCATTCACAAGGATTTGGGTATAATTATCACTACCAATAGCTTGAGCTATGTTAACGGTTTCGCCCTCAAACTTAATTTCAAAATCAAGCGTGATCTCATCACCCACTTTGAGTTTGTTCAACTCTGTTGCCATTGTACCATGACCAGAAAGTACTGCGTGTGACTTATCCAAAGCCATAGAGCCCACTTGGTCTTCCACCTTGGTTACTTTGGCTTTCATAGTACCAGAAGTTTGCCATTTCTCGCCATCTAGCAATTGGATTTGGACCTCTGTACCATAAGCATTGGTAGCAGTGGTAGTACCATTATGAATATTATAAAGTACCAACTCGTTATCCTTACGGAGATAGTTAGCATGTTTGATTTCAAGAGTCGTATCCGCCAATACAAGATTCATGGCAATTGTATGTGTCACAGCAGTCAAACCTTTGCCATCTGCATCAATCGCGCCAAGACGGCGTTTGGTACGATTAGCAATAGGAGTATGTGCATACTCGTTATTCACAATAGTGGTACTAACCGGCATACCCACCTCATTATATGCTTCTGTTGATTGATCATCTTGCGTGGTAAAGAAGTCGCCATTAGCACCAGCAAAGAAGATTTTACTGTCTGTTGTACTACGAGTTGCCATCTTAGTAGGAGTCTCTGTGCCACAGATTTTACCAGTACCCAATACTTGCTCGACAGACACATAAGGATCGCGGGTATCTACAGCAAGAAGCCAGCAGTCCAAACGACTTACGGCATCAACGCGGAGCATGCGAAGCTCGTAGAATGTAGTACCAGGACCTACAGGATACATGGAGAGGGTATCAATCGTGTACTCCTTACCATTTAACGATATAGCATACATAGACGCTATACACAAGAGAGAAATCAAAGAGAGTAAAATTCTTTTCATGGTGTATAAAATTTAACGGTAAACTATAGTTTTACAAATTACCCCGCAAAGTTACTACTTTTTTTTCAAATATACAAACGTTTGCAGAAAAAAGTTTCAAAGTTTCAGAGTTTCAAGGTTTCATGGATAAAAAAAGCGGTGCGTCGATTGACGCACCGCCATAGTATCAAAGTATTAAAAATTACTTAACGTAATTCTTATTTTACTTGAGCACCAAGAGCGTTGTATTTAACGCCATTCTTCAAGATGAAGATTTGGCCGTTCTCGATCACTTTCTCAGCACCTACCTTAACAGCCTCGATATCCTCTACAGCAGCTGCAGTAGGATCAATTGTCAAGGTGTAAGCAGCATAACCGTTGTTGGTAGCATAGAGGTAGAGAGTAGCCTCTGTATCGCTAACTACGTCAACAGAAGGAGTTGCTGTACGGCAGCCGATAGTAGCTGTACCAAGACCATTGTGTGGGAAGTACCAAAGTGGCTCCATACCTGCGAATGCACGGTCAGCGTCAGCAAACTTGAAGAGAGCGTAAGAAGTAGGAAGGCTATGAGTATTGTTAGTAGCCACCATCAAGAGGAAGTACTCCTCACCTACTTGGAACTCAACAAGACCGTTGAAGTTAGCGTTCATAGCGATGGTATCACCATCATTGTTCCAAACATTCACACCAGTAGGAACGTTGATGAAGTCGTCGATCAACGTAGCACCTTCCTCTGGTGAACCGTAGAACAACATTGGCAATGTGTTGAAGCCGTCCACGTAGAAGAGTGAACCTTCCTCATCTTGTGGGAAGATTTGAGGAGCTGTACCATAACCAGCAGCCTTGATAAAGAGTGATTCGTCAACAGCTGGGTCAAGAAGAACAGCCACTTGCTCGCCTTCGCCAGCAACGCCGTCAGTGATCAACCAACGATATACATTCCAAGAACCGTTAGCATCAGCAGCCATAATTACACCATTCTTGGTTACGTCACCAGCAGCACCGAATGCGTCAAAACGGAATTGTACTTGATCCAAACCTGGGTTCTCCCAGAGAACGTCCTCGATGAGCTTGGTGCAAACACCAGTAGCGAGGTCAACGACGTAGATGTAGAATGTTTGGCACTTGCTAGCACCTGTCAAACATGCACCGATCAAGCAGTGACCAGCTTGGTCAAACTTGATATCATTGTAAGGAAGAGTTGTACCACTAGACCAAACCTTGTTACCAAGAGAATCTAGAGTAGCAGATTTGAAGAGGGTGTCAGTACCTTGGAGTACGATAGGATCAAGCATGTTACCAGTCTTACCATCTACAACAACGATAGACATGGTCTCACGGTTGATGAAGTACATCTTACCGTCCTTAGCAGCCATACCACGAACGAAGTCGTTAGAACCTGGCTTGTTAGCAGCAAAGTTATCCTCCATGTTAGAGATCACCCAGTTGTTCTTCAAAGAGTAACGACCATCGTGACGAGTTGGATATGTAAAGTCCTCAACTACACCAGCAACAGGGATAACGATACCAGCAGCATCACCAACGAATTGGAATCCATTGTACCAGCCAGCTACAGCAGTTACAGTAACTTTAGAACCGATTGGGAAAACAACTGGATCAAGTGCCATCCTGTAGCACAAAGCCTTCACACCTGTAGCATCTTGTACAGTTGGGTTGTTGTAGCTATCGTACTCAACGATAGTCACACCAGCGATTTGAACGTTGGTAGCGAAATATTTGTGCTCGAGAGAGTCAGCAACAAGTGGAGTCAAAGTCTCGAATACGGTAGGAGCAGTTACTGAAGCAGCCTCAGCAGACTCAATAACCGCGCTCTTAACCTCAGGAGCACCACCATACATAACTTTCTTACCCTTAGCAACGATCTTGTCACCTACTTTGCAAGAAGGAGTCTCGCTTGTGTAAACAAGGATACCAGCAGTAGCGTCTTGGATGTAGATGTTCTTGCCAGAGATGAAGTTAACCACACCAGAAACCTTGGTCTCGGTATCGTCAGCCAAAGCGCGAACCTCAACTACAGTTGGGATGTACTCTACCCATTTAGCGTAGAGAGTACCGGTAGTAGTAGCGTCGATTTTAACAACTTTCTCGCCAGAGAAGTCAGCAGCAGCATACCAACCATCGAAAGTAGAACCCTCTTTGTAAGGAGCGTTCAAAACCCACTCAGCTGTAGGCTCGGTTGGGTTAGCGAAAGCATGTTTCCAAGCTGGGATGAAAGCCTCTGGAGTACCAGCTACAGCAAAATCAGCAGATTTTGGCCATCCTGTACGTTGGCTCTCCAAGAAGAAAGCTGCCAAAGCATAACGCCAACCTGCAGAAGAAGTACCCTCAACAAGAGCGGTAGCATTAGCGTCAGCATTTTGAACTGTCATAACGTAAGTCTCGAGCCAATCCCACTTTGCGTTGTCAAGGATAGCTTGTGCTTGAGAAGCACCAAGAGGAGTACAGATTGCAGTGTAAGGGTCACCAAGAGCCTTTACCTCTTCAAGAGTACCCAAAGTAGTAACACCAGCGTCAGCGCAGAAAGCTGTCCACATGTCACCTTTGCTCAACCAATTGTCGTCATTGGTCACACCACCGTTCAACTCGTAAGTAACGGCAGCAAATGATGTTGCAGCTGCGAATAGAGCTGCGCAAAAGATTGAAAATCTTTTCATAAATTTGTTGTTTTTTTGGTTAATAAATTGCTTCCTCATCCGTTGTGGACACGTCCACGGTGGACCTTGGTTGCGTTAAGTAAAAATTGTATTTATTGTGCGGTTATTGTGCGGTTATTGTGCGGTTATTGTGCGGTGCGACCAAGGATATTGTAACGCACGCCATTACGCAGAATATATACTTGCCCATTTTCAATAATCTTAATAGGAGATGCCTTAACAGGCACATCCTTTACCGCAGTAGGATCTTCCAATCCGTTGACTCCACCATCTACACCCATCTTGATTTGCACCACTTCAGATGGGTCTGTGTATCCACCTTCAGCTACCGCCATCACGCGGATATACCATGTACCGCTTTTGAGGGTAGTTGTGGCAGATGTTGCAGCAGGATCATCAAGACGAATCTTCGTAGTATTACGAGGCGCAAACGACGTAGAGGTACTGAGTTCCACTTGGAAACCAGATGATGCTTGTTTCTTCCAAACCACTTTGAGATCTTGTCCTGCAATTTCTATGCCATTTGTAGGCCAAGTGATGACAGGAACAGGCACATATTGTGCTTTGGTGCGGAATTTGGTATCGGTAGTCTTCACTTCTAAGCCATTGAACTGAGCGGTAGCACGGACATAATAGTCGCGCGAAGCCAAGAGGTCGAATGGCAGTTTGTAACTATTGGTAGAAGAAGTACCTACGTGTACCATAGACGCTTCGTCAAACTTAGCAGTAGAAGATAGTTCAAAGGTGTATTTGACATTTGAGTAGTTGACCTTGTCGCAAACGAAAGTAGGTGTAACAAAGTCGCAGGTATCACCTTCGGCAGGTGACTGCATTCGGAAATAAGAACCATTGAAAGAGTGGATATCCGTAAAGGAGTCTTCCTTATTGATACTGCGTGTGCGCACGCGCCAGTAGTAGGTGCCATCTGATTTGAGCCAATAGATTTTGCCCAAATAGAAAGTAGGCTCTGAAACCTCGTACTCATAATCAATCTCTGAGAAGTCAGCAGACTTGGAGAGTTGGAAGAAGTAAGAGTCCGCCCCTGTGACAGGTTTCCATGTCACGTTACATGGCATGAGCGCAGGGGTATTGTTCAGAGGATACGTGATCTCCGCCACAGGCGACTTGCCCCAAGAGGTGTTATCCATCGTGCGTGCAGGGTGCTCGTTACCAAAACGATCAAGTACAGCCACGGCATAAACTGATGGAATAGAAGCATCTAAAGCAAACTTATTCGCCACATTAAACTCGTTGGTATAAGTAGTACCCAAGAGATATTTGCTAGCGTACACAGTGCCATGTTTTCCAATCTCAGATGTAGGGATTTGATATACCGCATAACGGAGATTGGACTTAGGTGCTTTCCAAGAGAGTTTGTTGCCCGACTTGGTGATATTGCTTACATAAAGGCACTCGTTGGTGGAGAGCCAAGACATTTGTGGGACAACAGATGCATTGGTATTGACTTCAGACTCAATATAACTGAAATAGTCCTTGGTAGTTATACCATCGGAGAAACTATACCAACAACTACCTGGAGCATCCATGCGGTCGTATAGGCGATTGAGTTCGATTTGTGCACCAATCTCACTTTTATGGAATTGACCACTAGACAACGATACATTGTCGCTAACCATTGCACTTAGGCTATGGCTCACATACATATGACGATTGAAGTGGCAAGCCATGTCTGACCACCATTTGCAGATCACATCATAGTTCGCCCAAGAGCTGATGGTCCAGTAGATTTGTGGAGCCATATAGTCGATGGTATGCTCGCTGTACCAAGCGAGAGGATCTGCATAGATTTGGTTGTACTGCCAGTCAGAAGAAGGAGTAGGACAAGGCTCTACGCCATAGACCGGAGCAGAGGTGTTAGCCTTACCTGCTACGCCAGCAGGACCGATACCAAATTTGACCCATGGTTTGGTAGCCTTGATAGCATCGTTGACCATGCGTACCATGAGGTTGTTTTGTGCACGGCGCCAATCAGCACGTGTCATGATGGTAGTTGCGGTGTCGCAATACGCATTATATTGTGCATCATCATACGAGTTTTGATAACCCGATTGATAGAAATAGTCGTCAAAGATAATACCATCCACGTCGTAGTTCTTAACGATATCAACAACTACCTTGCATATTTGCTCGCGTACTTCAGGTAAGGATGGATTGAGGATTGTGATATCACCACACTTAACTAACCACTCTGGGTGGGTATTGTAGTAATCTTTAGGGTGATTCTTACCGTAAGTAGCATCCGAAGAAGCATAACGATAAGGGTTGAGCCACGCATGTACCTCCATACCACGCGCGTGGGCAGAATCAATAACGAGTTGGAGAGGATCGTAGGTAGGTTCGCCACCACGAGTACCTGTGAGATACTGACTCCAAGGCTCATATTGAGATTTATACATCGCATCGCAGAAACCACGCACTTGGAAGAAGACCGCATTGAGATTAGCCTTCTCGTGGAGTTTGAGGAGCGAGATCATGTAGTTTTGCTGTTGTTGTTGACCAGCAGCATCAGCTTGGCTATGTGGGTTAGGCCAATCAATCGCCCATACGGTGGTTAGCCAAGAGGCACGAAACTCACGCTTGGGCTGTGCATGGAGCGTAAGCGCCATGCACAAGCCAAGAGCGAGAAAGCATATTTTATGAATGAATTTCATTAGAACAATTTAGAAGGATTATTGTTTACAGCAACACCGTAAGCACTAACGCCTGGGATGAGGCAAGTAACGGTACCCGAAGCAAAACTATAGCAATAGATACCCGTGTTTGGATAACGATCAGTAACTTTACCATTATTGCGATATGCGAAATATACACAATCGTTTACTTCGTCATAGCTGATTTGACAAATACCAACGCTTTCTACACCCGTTCCCTCTACTGCAGGTAAGTTACCATCTAAGTTACTTGCAAAAGGTTTTCCATCAAAGGTAACGGCTACATTATTCACAGCACCAGCAGTTTCCATCGCTTTCCAATCAGCATAAGTGCACACGCAGAGGTTGTTGGCAGTAGCTTCCATCACGGAGAATACCACCTTATCGTGTTTCGCTACGTAGCAGAACGCACCTATCTTCATACCTTCGCAGATTTTTCCCTCTTCTGGTAGTTTATTTTTATCGCCCTGCGTAACTGGATCTTTCAAAATATCATCATCCATAAAGCAGAAAGTAGCAGTAGCAGTGTGGCAAGTTGACCAGTGCCATACGCCATTGATTTTAGCAAAATTACGGCTAACCGCGCCATACGCCAATCCACCTACGCCATAGTATTGCAAGTGGTTGTGGCGAACGTAATAAGGATAATCGGTAATATTATACACTTTGTCGCGATCAGTCAGCGCCACCTTCATAATACCTGTATTACGGTTCGCATAGTACAAGAAATCGCCTTCAATATAGCCATAGAATGGGTCATCAAAAGCTGCTTGACCTGCATTGGTAATCATGGTTTGTACTTTACTACCATCCTTAGACAATACAGAAATCTTACCATCGCCCAACACTCCATCTACGTCATTCACATAATAGAATTGCTTACCTGCATCTAATACATAGAGCAACGAATCCTTAAACAGGATATTGAATGGGTGCTGACCTGATGCTACGCCGAGGTCATATGAACTAATCTGCATACCTGATGGTTGCTTACCACCAGTTAGTTTGTGCGCCATAATACGCCCGCCTTGTACAGCATAGTAAAGAGTTGGTACCTCTTGATTATAAGCCACTTGCACGTTTAGCAATGCTGGTTCCAAATCATCGTCACCCAATTTCACTTTCAATTGTACTTGTTGTGAACCAACGTGAGAGAATTTCACTGGTGCAGGCAAATCATTGATATCTTTACCAACAAAAGTATCGTAGTCCTCATCACTTGCGCTCTTGGTATCAGCAGGGAATGTCCAAGAGAAAGTAGCTGGTTTATTCTTAGGATTAGGCAACTCTACATCGAAAGTTACCAACGAAGAACGCACCTCGCAGATAGGATCCGCAATATTCGCCTTCACTATCGGTTTGATTGGAGCAATCATAATAGAATGCTCACTCTTGTAATCACCAATGGTCAATCTCACTTTATACGTACCAGCCTTAGCATAGAAGTGAGTCACTGAATCACCTGTCAACAATGCTGTTCCATCTCCAAAATCCCAAGTAGGTTCACCTTTGGTAGTTTCAGGAGAAGTATTCTTGAAAGTAATATCAGAATCAATATAGAAATCCAAATAATACTTTGGCTCTACATTTTGATCAATAAAATATTCAAAAGAAACCGCATCTCTTGGGAGCACTTCCTCTTCTGGCACATTATCAATACATGACACAGCACAAATAGGAAGAATCGCTATCAATAGCATTTTCAAAAAATCTCGTTTCATATTCATCTGTATTATCAAGTTTGTTTATTAGTTAATCGAAATTTCTTTCGAGTCAGTTTTACTATAGGTTCCTTTCTTATCGTAAATACGCAATTCCGCATTGATCTTGTATTCACGCTTGTACTCAATCGAATAACCCTCTGCACCAAGAATCAAATCAAGGAAAGACACGTGATTTTCCCAAACACTATCAATCGCATGCTTAATTTGTGGATATACATAAATCACCTCATCTACCCATGGTTTGGTAATCCATACTTGTGTGATAGTGGTGTCAGGTCTTGGAGGACGTCCTACCGGTTTAATAACAGTATCCCAATAGTAGCCCAATGTATCAAAGTTGACTTTGCTCCAGATGGTGTCATTTTGTTTGAAATCCTTTTTCCATGCATTGCTATTCACATTAAAGGTAGAATCGGTAATCCATTGCAAATAAGGCATACGGTCGCCATTAGGGGTCAGAATCGTATCACTCAACAATGTCAAACCTTTCAAGACTTGCATATATGCATCGTAATTTCGTTCCTCCTCAGTAGGATTCATTTTCTCAGTTACACCAGCTTTAAATTCCTCTGCAAAGTTTTCTCCAAAATACGCATGTAGGTTCTTTGTAAAATCATTGGTATCCTTAGGTTGCACCCAAGAAAGGGGAACCAATGTGCTACTAACAGGAAAATTACCAGTCAGCACGTACGCGCGAAGCGAATCACTCCACAAGTCTTCTGAATGTTCATACGACTGAATGGTTTGCAACATACGCTTTTGGGCAGTGGTATTGCTCGTTACGCTATATGTGAAAGCTTTGATAAGAGATGCAGATACCATCTTATCTTCCTTCTCAAACAAGTCATACCACACTTCAGAGTGATCTATTTCGGCTACAGTGGAGTAGTATTGTCCTGTAAATCCCATAGATTCACCAGCTTTCACCGTACTACTCTCTACTACCCAATATGTTTCTGGTCCTACTGCACCAGTAATTGTATTCTCATCAAACAGGTCGTGTTTCTCACAAGAAACAACCGACATGAGCAACATTCCAAGTGCCAGTGTTTTGAATATTGTTTTCATATTAATCATGTATTTAATTATCCGTATTATTACATCCATTCAATATTATCATCTGCACATTGAACTACAGATGGATTTTTCTTTGCCCAAATCAGACGTTTTTTCAAAATGCGATAATCCAGAATTTTCTCACCTTGTGCATTGGTTGTATAATAACCTATGCGTTCCAATTCCTTCTTATTGTACTTTGTCTCTGTCTCGGTATCTGCGTTGAGGCGATTCACCCATGCATTAGGAGATAGAGTAGCATTTACTCCATAATCCTCCGTTGTACACCAATATGCCTCATACAAATTATATGGACGACGTAGAGCATACTCTAACTTAAAGTTTTCAGCATCTTTTGCGAATTTGGCAACTGCACCATTATGTACATGTTTCACATCGTATACTGCTACTGGCAATTGACCTGGAACAACATACTTGATACCATTTTGCGAAGAACTATAATTATAACGGCGCATGTCGGTCCATTGCTCTGGTTGGAGATACATCGCCACATACTTTTGTTGCATCAAATCTGCAATGGTAAAATTAGCTGCACCTGGCAACTTGATTTCCCAAAAGCGCTCGTATTGATTCTTAGCATCCTCTTTCAATGCATCACCATTGATACCATAACGCTTCATATTCTCCAGCGTTGCAGCTTTAGTGGTTTCATATGCACCAGTACGATCACCAGCCCATAGTTGTGCTTCAGCTTTGATAAACATCAACTCCTCTACAGTAATAAGAGCTATGTAACCTGTATTTTGAGTATATGGATTTGTTTTTTGGCCATTCGTAAGCAAGTCTGGGAAGTCGGTAAGTACATTATCAATATCCATACCGATATTGCTCTCAAGGTGTAACATTGACTGTTCACCACGTGGTTCCATTAAGCGAGCAGCACGAGGGTCTAAAGCATAACCACGAGTCCTTTCATACAAACCATCTATACTACCCAATATACCATGCAAGAAGAATGTGGTTGGAATAGATTGTTCTAAACGATTTGCACGGCTCTCCCATGAATTGATAATAGGTTTCAACGGTCCCCATGGGCAGTTTGACTCTGTCACACCACCTGGGTAATAATAGCGAGGCTCATCAAAAGTAACGAGTGCATCATCCACTATGCGAATAATCTCTTGACACACAGCAGGACTATTGTCCCAGTTAGGCAACTTGCGCAACCAAAGACGTGCCTTTAAAGCTTTACAAAAAGCTTCCCATTTTACCATATCACCACCATAGATACGATCCATTTTATCGCTAATCAGCAAGTTGGTTGGACATTTCACCCATTCAGGATCTTTATATAACTTGAGCAATTCATCTACCTCTTGGAACATCCAGTCATATACCTCGGCTTGTGTATCGTATTTAGGAGATGTACTCTGATATACTTGTGAACGAGGCATATCGCCAAAAGCATCCGTAGTCAACATAGTTGACATAAGCATCACAGTACGACCAATAAGAATCGCATTACGATTCCCATTCTCTTCTGCCAATTCATTCATCTTTTGGATATTAGCACCAAGGTCATAGAAATGGCGACGCCACATTGGGTGACGGTTTACACCGAGGAACTCCCAACCTTGGCTGTATGGATAAGAACCCGTTTGGCTCTTGCCACCAGTAGTAAGTGCTTGGCACATATACACACCATACTCTGCATGGTCGTAGCATATTTGCGAAGCATAGAATGTGGCTACAGGCAACACCTGATCCACAGATGTAGTAATTGCAGAATCCTTGCTCTTATTTACATCCAAGAAATCTTCGCAACTTGTCAAAAACATGGCTCCTAAAAGAGCTGATATAATAAATAACTTTTTCATATTCCTTATATTATATTTAGGTTAGAAAGAAGCCGAGAGGCTAATGTTATAACTACGTGTAGTTGGAACAGGAGTATTGTCAATACCCGCAGAACCTGTACCACCTTGTCCAACAGATGCGTTGCAGACAGGGTCGGTACCTGTATATTTGGTAAGTACAAATACGTTGTTACACGTGAAGTTGAGTTTCAAAGCTTTAAAGAATTTTTGATTCTTCATCAGTTTTGCAAAATCATAACCCAATGTCACATAACTCAAACGGATATAAGAACCATCTTCCACGAAGTTAGAAGATACTTGGTAGAAATAGTTGGTTATTGTAGTTTGGTTGAGTGTAATAGGCTTTGTATTAGGTACGTAACTTACATTACCCGCCTCATCTGTAACTTCCATCACACCATTAAACACCACTTGACGTCCACGATATTGTTCAAGAATCTTGTGGTTACCACTTGATATAAGATTACGACCTGTCACGTTCAGCACATCGCCACCCAAACGACCATCAAACAAGAATGAGAATTGCACACCGTAGATATTCATAGTACTATTCAAACCAGCTTGGAAGATTGCTTCACGGTTACCAATCAACTTATTCTTACTTGGATCAATCTTCGGATAACCATTCTCATCCACGATTACTTGACCTGCCTCATTGCGCTGATAATCCTTACCAGTAAGGGCCGTTGTAGAACCTCCTAAGTAGGCAGAAGTAAACACGTCACCGTATTGAGGACCTGTAATCTCATGTACATCTTCTGGAAGACCAACCACAGTACCACGGTTGAGGCCAAAGTTTAGTCCGAGTGTCCAATTGATGTTCTTTTGGCGAAGAACATCTTGTTCGAGTGTAAATTCCATACCATGGTTACGAATCACACCCTCGTTACGAGTTTGAAGAATATAACCAGACGATGGAGATACACGCACAGTAACAATTTGGTTGTCCACCTTTGTATTGTAATATGCTATATCCAAACGAGTTCGATTATCAAAGAATTTCACATCCATACCAACCTCCCAAGAATACGACATCTCAGGAGCAAGGTCCTTTGAAGCAGATGACATTGTAGGATCAATTCCGTAACCACCATCAGGGTATGCACCAAATTGTTTGAATCGGCGGTCATACAAGTATGCAGGAGCATCTTTTCCGACCACAGCGTAGTTACCACGCAGTTTCCAATATGAGAACCAATTGTTCTTGGTTTCGTTCAGACCTGGAATCAACTCAGAAAGGATGATACCACCAGTAACAGAAGGATAGAAGAATGGGTTGTTATTGATAGTAGAAGACCAGTCCCAACGACCTGTAACAGAGAGAGAGGCCAATCCCTTGTAGTCTCCACGAATCTCTCCGAAGTAACCAAAACGACGACGACCACTATGCCCTACTGTACGATCTGATAGTTCCATCCACTCGCGGTTAGTATTTGACATACTATAGGTGCCTGGAATAATGAAATCAACACCATAGTTCGACATTGAGAAACCTTCTGATATTTTAAGTTCTGTACCCACCATAAGGTCAATAGAGAAATCTTTTGGCAATTCTATTTTATAACTTGCATTTGCGCCTGCTGTAAAGAGTTGACTACGGCTCATAGATGCAGATATAGAACCCAATGAAGATTTACTCATATTGGTAATATCATCGCTTGTAAGAATATAATTATCAGGATTCATATAGCCTCCCGTAACGCCTAATAGTGGAAATACTTGATCAGCAGAGGTAGATGCCTTCCATGCCAAATACTCGTAGTACTTCTCCCATTCAGGATAAGTACCTGCAGCTGCTGTAGCAAAATCAGCCGGAACTTCACCTGCAGGAGCTGTCACTGCAGGTAATACATTGCTATCATCCCAACGAGGAACTGAATAACTATCTGAAGAAGAGTGACTCACATCATAACTTACGCGACCCACAATCTGTAAGTTCTTCACAGGTTTGAAAGTCACACTTCCATTTATCACATTACGTGTTCGCTTGGATACACCATCGTCTTCATAAATACCATAGAGAGGACTAATAGGGGAACTTGTCTTATCAGTATCACTCCAATAGCGATGAGTTGGCAAACCATTCTCATGCTTGTAATCGGTAATATCATTATTGATAGGCCAACCATACACAGAACTAACACCACCTGTAGAACGCGACTTGGTATCGGTAATATTGATTCCCATTTGGAATGTCACCCAATCAGCAGGAGTGTAAGACGCTTTAACCAAAGCACCGAAACGAGTTTTATAGTCTTCAGGAATAACACCATCAGCTTTTGACCAGTTAGCAGATGCATATGCTTGAAACTTCTCGCTACCACCATTCACAGAGAAGTCATACTTGTGATAGAAACCAGTTTGGAAGAAGTTACCGATATTATCATAGATAACATCATTTGGTCCTAATACAGGACCCCAACCACCAGAAGTCTTATCCTTATAGAATCCTTGTGCACCTGGTCCATAAGTTTGTTGAAGCTGTGGCAAACGAGTTGGAGTATCCCATTGCCAACTACCATTAGCCTGCACTTTGATTTTACCCTTCTCACCTTGCTTGGTAGTAATCATGATGACACCGTTGGCAGCATCTTGACCATACAAAGCGGCAGCAGCAGCACCTTTGAGGACGGTGATATTCTCAATATCGTTCGGGTTGATATCCGCAGCAGTAGAACCACCACCAGAAATAGCCACACCATCAAGGATGAACAAAGGCTCGTTGCTTTGGCTATTATTCACTGAAGAGATACCACGAATAATAATTTGGCTACCAGAGTTAGGTGAACCACCTGCATTGGTCACAGATACACCCGCAATTTTACCTTGTAACGAATTAACAAAGTTAGAACTCTTATTTTCAGTGAGTGCATCTCCGCCAATGTTTTGCACAGCAAAGTTCAAGCGCTTTTTCTCTTGAACCACACCCATTGCGGTTACCACCACTTCTTCCATAGCAATGGCATCACCTTGCAGCGTTACGTCCATTTTAGGACCAGAAACTTTTAGTTCTTGTGAAGTTAAACCCACATAACTAAAAACCAAGACAGCCTTATCATCTACTGTCAACTCATAAATACCATCAAAGTCGGTAATCGTACCATTTGATGTTCCTTTTTCCAATACAGAGGCGCCAATAACAGGAAGTCCATCCTCTGCTGAAATCACAGTACCTGTTACGGTTATGCTCGCCATCATAGCAGCAGATGCCATCAAACAGGTCAGAACAAAGAGTATTTTCTTCATAAATATCAGATATTGTTTTTAATGTTTTTCTACCTAATCGCTCCAAAATCTGGCGACAAAGATACTAAAAATCTATCACATCACCAAAACTTTGAGCGTTTTTTAACTATTTTTCACGATAAGCATCCATCGCCTTTTTCACACTACCGTGCAACAGTAACAAATCTTTTGCCTTATCATACTCAAGCCCCAGCTCATCTACAAGCATGCGTGTACCGCGATCAACAAGTTTCTTGTTTGAGAGTTGCATATTCACCATCTTATTACCTTTCACACGCCCCATCTTAATCATGGTAATAGTAGTAATCATATTGCAAACCAATTTTTGCGCTGTTCCTGATTTAAGGCGAGTAGAACCTGTCACAAACTCAGGGCCCACCAATGGTTCAATGGCAATCTCAGCCACTTGACCTACAGGCGAACCTGGATTACAAGATACCGAAGCCGTCAAGCAACCAAACTCGCGCGCACGCTCGAGCGCGCCTATTACATAAGGTGTCGTACCCGAAGCCGCAATACCCACCACTGTATCCAGTGGAGTAATATCATGTTCAAGGAGTTCTTTCCAAGATTTCTCTGGATCATCTTCCGCATTCTCCACAGGATTACGCAACGCATGATCACCGCCAGCAATCAAACCAATCACAAATGATGGTGGCATACCGAATGTAGGAGGTATCTCACTTGCATCCAACACACCCAAACGACCACTCGTACCAGCACCCATATAGAAGATACGACCGCCTTGTTTCATACGCTCTACAATACCTTCTACCAATTTTTCTATTTGAGGAATGCACTCTTTGACAGCCAAGGCTACCTTTTGATCCTCCTCATTCATTTCGCGCAACAACTCGCCTACCGACTTCTGATCTAAATTGTCATGAAGCGAACTTTGCTCTGTAATCTTTTTAAATTCAGCCATAATCGTTTTTACACTATTAACCGTCAACTGTTAATTATCAACTATCAACTACATTGTCGGAACCACATCTTTCTTATGGTACTCCTTCAACCCTTCCATCGGACCTTGGAGAATCTTACCAACTTGGAAGCCATTGTCAGCCAACACCTTCTTCAATACATCTTGGTAGTAATAAGCGATAGAGCCGATAAATCCAACAGGAAGCGCAGGATATTGTGGCAAAATACGCTTAGCGAAGTAATCGAAGTGATCGTAAACAAGTTGTGCAATCAATGGGTTGTCCATGTTTTCCGAGCAGAATTTGCTCAATGAGGCTAAGTAACGATTAGGGAAAGGTTTACGATATACATTTTCAATTACATCTGCTGCAGTAATACCGTATTGAGTCAAAAACTTTTCCTTGAGCTCGTCGCTCAATTGGTTCTTTAAGAGATCAGCCACAAGGCGTTTACCCAACACAGCTCCACTACCCTCATCACCAAGGATAAAGCCCAATGCGGGTACATTCTTCTCAATCTCCTTACCATTCCACAAACAAGAGTTAGCACCCGTACCCAAGATACAAGCCACACCTTTCTCTTCACCCAGCAAGCCACACGCTGCGCCTACCATATCAGAATAAACTTCAATTTTAGCATCTTTAAAGATATCCTCCAAAGCATAAGCTACTACTGGGATTTTCTCTGGCGTACAACCAGCACCATAAAAGAACACATTTGTAATCTTACCAGCCCACATCTCGCCAGCCATCTTTGGCAACAGCTGATTATTCACGCTATTCTTGATAGCATCAGAAGTTTGCTGGAACGGATTAATACCATCCGTAAAATACTCACTGCTATGGCCGTTAGCTGCCATCAAGCACCAATGAGTTTTAGTAGAACCTGAATCTGCAATTAAAATCATAATCGTATATCTTTAGTTAAATTTCTTCAAAAATTAGCACAACTATACATATAATAGCCTGCAAAGGTACTTATTTTTTTTCACATGCGCAAGAGACATGTGGTGTTTTATGTTGTATAACATATAAAAAATGATATTTTTATTTTTTTTTCGCAACCGTTTGCATAACACAATAAAAAAGCGTAACTTTGCACCCGATTTAGTATGCGTTATTGTGCTTATGCCATACTGACCTGTGCATAAAAACTTTTATAATAAATACATAAAATGAGAAATAATCTTAGCCAACTGATTTCTCTTAGCAAAATCGAAGAGAAACTGTACCGCCCTGCGGACGCCTATGAATTGTCGCGCGTGACCCGCATGGAGCATGTGAACACTACTATTGTAGAAAAGCCACAAGAGGGTATCGCTATTGTCGCTGATCGTATCGCAAAATTGATTAATCGTCGTGAAGCAAATGGTCAAAAAACCGTATTATCATTGGCTTCTGGTCGTTCAATGCGCGATTTATTTGTTGAGTTGGTGCGTTTGCACAAAGAAGAAGGATTGAGTTTCAAAAATGTAGTCGTATTCGGTTCATACGAATTCTATCCACTCGCAGATTCATCACTCGGTAGCATGGCTCAAATCCAAAGCCAATTGCTTGACCACATTGACATTCTTCCTGAGAATGTTCATACATTCCCTGGCGATTTGCCAAAGGAGACTGTATTCACTTTCTGCGAAGAATACGAGAAAGCTATCGTAGAGGCAGGCGGTATTGATGTTCAAGTATTGGGTATCGGTCAATGTGGTAATATCGCCATGAACGAGCCTGGTACACAACCAAACTCCTCTACCCGTTTAGTTATCATGGATGGTAACTCTCGTGTAGATGTTAAGTCATTGTTTGGTAATGTAGCACAAGTGCCTACATGCGCAATTACATTGGGTGTAGAAACAATCCTCCAAGCCAAAGAGGTTATTCTCCTTGCGTTCGGTCAGCACAAAGCGAGCATCGTACAACAAGCTATTGAGGAAGTAGCCAACGCTGCTTGTCCAGCTTCTTATCTGCAACTGCACAAGAATGCTTCATTCGTTCTTGACTTAGAGGCAGCTAACAAACTGACCCGCATCAATCATCCTTGGAAAGTGACCAACTGCGAGTGGACCGACCAACTTGTTCGCCGCGCTGTGGTATGGCTCTGCGAACAAACCAAAAAGCCAATCCTCAAACTCACTAACAAGGACTATAACGATTTCGGACTGAGCGAACTTATTACCAAATTTGAATCTGCATACAAGTGCAATATCAAGGTATTCAACGACCTACAACACACCATCACCGGATGGCCAGGTGGCAAACCAAATGCAGATGACACCAATCGCCCAGAGCGTGCTAAACCATTCCCAAAAGATATCGTTATCTTCTCTCCTCACCCAGATGATGATGTCATCTCCATGGGTGGCACTTTCCAACGCCTCATCAAACAAGGTCACAACGTACACGTGGCTTATGAGACCAGTGGTTGTATCGCTGTATGCGATGAGGAGGTAGTTCGTTTCATGGACTTCATGAAGGGTTACAAACTCATGCACCTTCCTGAAGATCAAGTGATTGAAAAGAAGTACGACGAATATATGAACTTCTTCCACAACGAGAAGGTGGGCGACAACGATACCCGCGAGATCCTCAACCTCAAGGCACTTATTCGCCGTGGTGAAGCTACCGCAGCTTGCCGTTACATGGGTCTCCCTACCGACCATATCCACTTCCTCAACTTGCCATTCTACGAGACTGGTACTATCAAGAAAGGTCCTCTCTCACAAGCTGACGTGGATATCGTGAAAGCCCTTCTCGAGGAGGTAAAACCACAAGAGATCTTCGCTGCTGGCGACCTCGCAGACCCTCACGGCACACACCGTGTATGTCTTGACGCTGTGCTCGCTGCTCTCGATGAACTCAAGCACACCGCAGCATGGGATGAGTGGTTGAAGGACTGCCGTATATGGATGTACCGTGGTGCATGGATGGAATGGGAGATGGATCTCGTAGAGATGGCTGTACCTATGTCACCAGAGGAGCTCCGCTCTAAACGTAACGCAATTCTCCGCCACGCTAGCCAAATGGAGTCTGCTCCATTCTTGGGCGACGATGAGCGCCTGTTCTGGCAACGTGCTGAGGATCGCAACCACGATACTGCTAAGATGTACTCTGACCTCGGTTTAGCGGAATATGAAGCTATTGAGGCATTTGTTCAATACCATATCCTTTAAGGCTATTAGGCGAAAGGTTAAAGGTTAAAGGCGAAGGGATAGCGGCTATGTCGCATAATCCCTGCCTCTACACCTTACACTCTACGCCCTACACTAAACAAGAAAAATAATCATTTTATTTATTAAAATTTATGAAAAATATCACATGTTTTATTCCT
>CAMEKM010000007.1 GCA_945921355.1 uncultured Bacteroidales bacterium | reverse complement strand
GAGTTTAATGCGCTGGAGAACGTGATGATGCCTGCAATGATTGCTCGTGTGCCAGAGAAAGAAGCGGAGCAGCGTGCGGTACAGTTGCTAACGGAACTGGGTATGGCTGAGCGACTTACGCATAATCCCAATCAGTTGTCGGGTGGCGAGAAGCAAAGGGTTGCCGCAGCGAGAGCGATGATGATGTCGCCCGATGTGATATTGGCGGATGAGCCAAGTGGTAGTCTGGATGAGAGCAACAAAAAGGAGTTGCACAAGCTGCTATTGCAGATGCGAGAGCAGTATGGACAAACGATAATTATCGTGACACACGATAAGGAATTGGCAGAGATTAGCGACAGAGTGATTGAGATGAAGGATGGTTTAGTAGATTAACAAGCCCCTTCCCAACCTCCCCCTAAAAGGGGAGGGGTAAAAAAAGAGAGTATGAAAAAGTATATATATATATTGTTGGCAATGGTGCTGTGCGGGTGTGGGAATACGTATCAATATATCCCCAAAGACATTGAGCCAGTGGCGGTGGAGATAGTGCGATTTGATAGTGCGCAGTTGGCTGTACGACCAGATAGTGCCATGCAGGATGTGGCACAGTTATATGCTGATTATGAGGAGTTTATTCCGCTGTATGTAGAAGGAATATTGCGTTTGCCGATGGAAGACACAGCATACTTTAGCGAGCAATTGGCTAATTTTCTGGTGGATACGACCATGGGATTTGCACAAACTAATGCTCTGGCAAAAGAGCGTTTTGCCAATGTGGACTCTATCCAAAATGCGCTTAATATTGCTTTTTCGCGCTTGCATTACTTGTATCCAGATTGGGTGATTCCAACGGTGTATTTGTTTGTATCGGGTTTTAATTCCTCAGTCGTTTACTACGATAATATGTTGGGCGTAGGGGTGGATATGTACCTTGGAAGTGACTACCCTTATTATAATCAAGTAGTGTATGACTACCAAAAGTCCACCATGGAGAAAGAATATGTTGTGCGCGATTTGATGAGTATGTATTTGGCATATAATATTGCGTATAATAGCAAGTATAACAGACTGTTAGAACAGATGATTTTCAGAGGGAAGCAGTTGTTTTTGCTCAGTCAGTTACTGCCCGATGCGCCTGCTTGGCAGGTGATTGGCTATACTCCCGAACAGTGGGCATGGTGCGAACACTACGAACAAGCTATATGGAATCGTATCATGGAAAAGCGAGATTTGTTTAAGACCGAATCCCGCATATTAAATTCGTATATGAACGAAGGCCCATTCACCGCGGAAGTAACACAAGACTCACCAGGTCGATTAGGATTGTGGGTTGGATGGCGAATAGTGGATAGTTATATGCGTCATAATGAAGAGGTTAGTATTCATGATTTAATCAATGAAGGTGATGCACAAAAGATATTAGAACAAAGTTTTTATAAGCCATGAAACGAGAAGATTTTCCTATATTGAATGAGCAAGTACACGGTCGAAAGTTGGTGTATCTTGATAATGCTGCCACGACGCAAAAGCCACAAGTAGTGATGGACGCTATGACAGAGGCGTATAGCAAGTGGAATGCGAATGTGCATCGTGGGGTGCATCATCTGAGTCAAGTTGCCACACAAAATCACGAAGAAGCGCGCAAGAAAGTGGCGAGATTGCTTCATGCACAGTCGGAAGAGGAGATCATCTTCACGAAAGGTACTACGGATAGTATCAATATGCTGGCCCGCAGTTTTGGTGATGCGATGGTGGGTGAAGGGGATGAGATTATCGTTAGTCAACTGGAGCACCATTCGAATATCGTGCCATGGCAAATGCTGTGTGAGAGAAAGAACGCTGTGCTGAAGGTTATTCCTCTACGAGAGGACTTATCGCTGGATGTAGAGGCATTTAAGGGGTTGTTAAGTGAGAGGACACGATTGGTGTCTGTGGCACATGTGAGCAATGTGTTGGGCATTGTGAATCCGATAGAAGAGATTGTGAGATTGGCGCATGAGAGTGGTGTGGCAGTATGTGTGGACGGTGCGCAGTCGGTGCCTCATTTGGCAGTAGATGTGCAGCAATTGGACTGCGATTTCTTGGTGATGAGTGCACATAAGATGTATGGTCCGACGGGCTTGGGCGTGCTGTATGGCAAGAAAGAGTGGCTCAACCAACTGCCACCAGCAGAGGGTGGGGGAGAGATGATTGAGCATGTGAGTTTTGAGAAGACAACGTATAATGTGTTGCCGTATAAGTTTGAGGCTGGTACACCGAATTATGTAGGCAGTTATGCATTTGGAAAGGCAATAGATTATCTGCAAGAGATTGGTTTAGAGAAGATTGCTGAATATGAGAAAGAGTTAGCAGGGTATTTGGAAGCACAGTTAGCTGCAATACCCAATGTGCGAGTATATGCTGCGGGGCAAGAAAAATCAGGAGCGGTGTCTTTTAATGTTTATCGTGTAGATGGAGCATTGATTCATCCCTTTGATGTGGGCGTGTTGCTGGATCGTCAGGGTGTGGCAGTACGCACAGGACATCATTGTGCAGAACCGCTGATTGACTATTTGCAAGTGCCTGGTACGGTGCGTGCGTCAGTGGCAATGTACATTACTAAAGATGATATTGATGCCTTTATTGCTGCACTGAAAAAGGCGATAATGATGCTTCTATAAACTGGAATTAAGCATTTATTTTATGAAATACTCACGCTTGATATGGATTATTTTATTCAGTATTGAGTGTGGGTTTCTTTTTGCACAAGGGCCATTGACGATTATCTCTTATAATGTAGAGAATTTATTTGATTATGAGCATGATACATTGAAGAACGATTATTCTTTTCTACCCGATGGTGATCATCATTGGACATATCGTAAGTACCAAACAAAACTGGACCAAATCGCGCAAGTGATAGTGAATATATCAGAGTGGGAGAGTGCTGCGTTGGTAGGACTGTGCGAGGTAGAGAATGCTCGTTGTTTGCGGGATTTATGCTATCGGCTAAAGCGTTTTCATTATAAATATGTGCATTACGAAAGTCGAGATGAGCGGGGAATAGATGTAGCATTGCTGTATGATAGCACGAAAGTGAAGGTTCTGAATAGCAATCCGTTGCGGATAGATTTACAGGGTGATGATACACGTGATATTTTATATGTTAGTGCGTTGATTCACGGGCAAGACACGCTGCATGTTATGGTATGCCATCTGCCTTCACGTTTGGGCGGCGGTGGTGCTACCGAATGGAAACGCATAGCTGCGAAGCAAGTGATTCAGCAACAGATTGATAGTATCTTGCGAATACAACCAAAAGCGAACATTGTGGTGATGGGCGATATGAATGGCGAAGCAAAGGATGATTTGCAGAGTATGAACAATTTGATGATTGACAGGGAAATAGTAGGACGTGGCACATACAAAAACCAAGGCACTTGGTCGTTTCTCGACCAATTTTATGTGTCTCAATCTCTTAAAAACAATGCTCAAGTGATGATCTTTTCGCCCGAGTGGTTATTAGAAGAAGATTCCAAATACCTTGATTATAAGCCCAAACGCACGTATACTGGATATCGCTACCATGCTGGCTATTCTGATCACTTACCAATTGTACTGACAATCCAATGTAAATGAAAAATAGCGACTTAAGTCGCTATTTTTATATCTGACAAACTCTTTTTCTTATAATACTATTTTGCATTTTTCTTTGCCCTGTACCACAATAAACAATCCATGTTTATTAGTTGGTAATTCAGTACCTAGATAACGTCCAAGAGGGTCATAAACACGTATATCAGAAGATAGCTGGATATTAGAGACGGAGGAGATTGTTTTTTTCCACTTCGCATATAAAGTACCTTTCCATCCATCAAAAATCTCTGTCAAAGGAGTTCCACGGAAAGTTTTGGTCTTAAACCAGCCATCAAACTCATACCCTTCTTTCTTAGGGATAGGGAGGGTATAAGTTTCTGTTACGTGCTTTGGTAATTCTACATCTACTGTTCCTCCGTTCAATTCCCAGAAAATGACTTGTGGAAACTCAAACACACCCTCACCTTCAAATGTTGCAGCCTCATGCTCTATACCATAACGGTCATAGGAACAAACGGCAAAAGTAAGCAAACTAATATCTCCCAATCCTGTTAAATCAAAGGAATTACCATACACGATTTTTTTCAAGTAAAGCGGATTTGTTATCGCTTCTTCTACATCCATTCCGCGTGGAAAGGCATAGACTGTAAAGCGCTCTGCTGTAGCGTGTGACCACGATAGAATACTATCGGTGAGAACAAAATCGATGGGAGCAGTCAAATTTTCTTTCACTTTCCAATTCATAGCAGGAGGCAATGCCTTTTTTTGGAAATGCGAATCGCGAATATCACGGAAAAGTTGTATATATGCTGAAGTATGAAAAAATACCGAACCTGTATATCCAGAGGATAGATTATCGCGGTTGGCATCTATTTGGCGTTGGATTTCAAGCACTCCATCACCATAGCCTGATAATCCTGCATCAGAATCTGTGACACCGTAAGCTGCTTGCGAAGCAAAGAAGTGTACACGCTTGCCATCGCTTAGTTTATTGGAGAAATTTTCACACACTGTTTTTGCCCACCAATTGCATAACACTCTGTAGTTTTGTCTTGTAACTTGAGTGGACCAATATATCTGCGGATTAAGGTAATCTATCCACCCTTGTTTTGCCCATTCAACAGCGTTACAATAGAGATAATCATAAGACTCCATGGCACTAATGCCAGAAGGGAGAGAGAGTCCATATGCCGCCGCCGCTTTCGCTTTCATCGACCAGTTACCAGGAACACCCATGCCAAATCGCACCCAAGGTTTGACTTCTTGAATAGCTTTGTATAGATTACAAATCACCGAGTCCACATTTGCACGACGCCAATCGTCGTCAGTAGTACCATCTGTGTCCACATCTTTTACGTTAGCAGGTTTGTATAGTGCCTTAGATGCAGCATCTTCACTATAGGTGCCACCATATGCATAGAAGTAATCATCCATCACAATACCATCTATATCATAATTATTGATGATTTCCATACAAACATTGTGCACGTAATTACGTGCTTCGGGATAACCAGGGTCAATGATTTGTCCTTGGAACGAACTGTTATTATATTTAATAATCCATTGCCCTGCATTTTTCCAAACAAGATCGGTTGTATCCAATACACCAGAAGATGTGACACGGAAAGGATTTACCCAAACGTGCAGTTCTATACCACGTTTGTGTGCTTCTTCAATCGCAAAAGCCAACGGATCATATCCTGGGTCAACACCACGAGTACCAGTCAAGGAAGCCGACCAAGGTTCGTATGATGATTTATACATTGCGTCACTAAACGAACGTACTTGCAGGCATGCAGCATTCATATTTCCTTTTGCCATCACATCAAATATTTTGCAAAGGCTCTCTTTTTGTTGGGCTACATTGTGTGATTTAGGCCAATCAATACCATTGCCAGTCAACCATGTTGCGCGAAACTCATATTTAGGATGATCGGCACTAGCAATTTGAACAGCTAAAGTACAGAAAATAAAGAATAAAAGTCTTACTTTCATAGCAATAAAAATTAAATATTATGATTCTATAAATACCCAATGGCTATCTATCTTTTTAGGAGTACTCTTCAGTATGTACTTTGGAGCTACAACACCATCACCGATATATTCATCGCCTACTTCTACATGGACTTCATCATATATACCCGACTGAATGATATGGTTCAACAATGTTGCACCACCTTCCACTAAAATAGAGTGGATATTTTTCTTTGCCAAATCCTCTAAAACAAACTGCCAATCTGTGTTTTCCTGATAAACGATTGTGGGAGCATCTTTAGAAAATAGTTTGCTATCTGCAGGAATTACTCCGTGTCTATCTAACGTTATTCGTATAGGATTCCTTCCGCTCCAATGAGATGTCAATAAGCGAGGATTGTCAAGCAATACTGTGCGTGTACCAACCATAATCGCCATATTCTCTGCACGTTGCTGATGAACGAGTTGTTTGATTAAGGGCGTTGAAATCGTAATTGGTTTGCCACTTGTACGCTCTATATCAATATACCCATCTGCTGTTTGTGCCCATTTCAGAATAACATATGGACGATGATTTTCATGCAAACAGAAGAAGCGTTTATTCAAAGCTCGACACTCATTCTCCAACACTCCAACCACCACTTCTATACCAGCATCTTGCATCATCTTTACTCCACGACCAGCCACTTTCGGATTGGGATCAAGACAACCAACTATAACACGACCTATTCCCTTCTTGATAATCAACTCTGCACAAGGAGGTGTTTTTCCATAATGGCTACAAGGTTCTAAGTTTACGTACAAGGTACAAGATTGATAGTCAATTCCTTCTGGGTGATTTTCTTCAGCATTGCGCAAGCAATTAGGTTCCGCATGTGGTCCACCGTATTGCTGATGCCACCCCTCTCCTAAAATAATATCTCCACATACTAATACTGCCCCAACCATTGGATTGGGAGCGACATAATACGCACCAAGATGAGCTAATTGCAAACAACGAGCCATGTAAATAGTTGCATATTGATGATTTTGCTTGGACATATTATACATTTTGTCGCAAAGGTACAAAAAAAAATGGATTTGTACAAATTGTATCTCGTAATTTACTATTTTGCAGACAAAATTTGCATATTTCCAATAAAAACACTACCTTTGCAAACGTGAAAGAACAAATTAATTATATTATCTCTCAATTGCAGGGATTTTATCCGAGGGAAGAATTGCACGAGTTAGCTTATTGGATTATTGAAGAGACAGTAGGACTAACACGAACACAACTCTTTACTCAATCTCATAGTAAAGTAGATATTCCGAATCTTCCGCAAATACTGGAAAGGCTTAAAAATCACGAACCTATTCAATATATCTTTGGTCATACTCAATGGATGGGATTGGATTTGCATGTCAATGCTGCTACCCTGATTCCTCGTCCTGAAACCGCAGAACTGGTAGAATGGATTATTGCAAATAGCGATACCTCAGCTCCGTTACAAGTATTGGATATTGGCACTGGTAGTGGATGCATAGCTATTGCATTAAAGAAGAGATGCCCAGCATGGCAAATAAAAGGAGTAGATGTGAGTGATGAGGCATTAGTAGTTGCAAAAGCTAATGCAAAGAGAAATGGTGTACAGATAGAATGGAAAAAAATGGATATTCTATCTCAAAAACCAGATACTGTTGATATTATTGTCAGTAATCCTCCCTATATTTGTCACAAAGAAAAAGCCACCATGGATAGTCGAGTATTAGACTATGAGCCACACAATGCATTATTCGTACCAGATGATGATCCGTTGTTATTTTATCGGAGAATTGCATCAATGAAATCAAGTAACGTCTTATATTTTGAAATCAATGAAGCATACGGAAATCAAGTGTGTAATATGATGAACGAATTAGGATATAAAGATGTGCAAATCAAAAATGATATATATGGAAAAGCCCGAATGGTCTTTGGACGAATTAAAGCATAAAGCAGAAAACTATTGTGTTAATGCTGAACGTTGCTGCTCGGAAGTAAAGAATAAGTTGCTACAATGGGGAGCCAACGAAAACTATATAGAGGATATTTTAATCCACTTGCAGCAGCATAAATACATTGATGAAGCTCGCTATTGTCGAGCCTTCGCGCATGATAAAATAAATTATCAGGGATGGGGGAAATTAAAAATAAAAGTTGCTCTGCAAACAAAACATTTATCAGCGTTGTTTATCGAAGATGCTTTAGAAAGTATTGATGAAATCGAATATAATCAAGCATTAGATAAAATCATCGCATCTAAAAAACGTACATTAAAAAATGATCCTTTAGCACGCGAGAAACTTATTCGGTTTTGTATGCAACGAGGATTTACATACAACGAGATTAGCACCAAGTTATAAGTTAAATAAATATTCCAATGCCTCATTGATATCTTCTTCAGTGAGGTGTTGGTTTATAATTGGCTCACCAATGTTGCGGAGAAGTGTGAAGTTTGGTGTTTGGTTGGCACTATTCTTTTTGTCTTGATACATGCGGTGAATCAGTTGATTACGTTGCTTGCAATCGCATTGTGGTTTGCCGTACCATTGTAGCATAATTTGTGTCAGTTGCTGTAGTACTTCGCGTGGACAATCTGTGTGTACCACACTTAGATATACTTCTGCCACCATGCCCCAGAGTACGCAATAGCCGTGGGAAGGGGAATTTTGAATTTTGAATTTTGAATTTTGAGTGTTATATTCCAATGTGGTTGATTCGATGGCGTGTCCTATGGTGTGCCCGAAATTGAGTATCTTGCGCAAACTCGCTTCGTGTGGATCTTGAGAAACTATATTTTCTTTGATTTGAATGCTTGCTTGCAGAGCACCTGTTGAGGATAATGTTTCTACAAACTGCTCTTGAGGTAACTCCTCTTGCGCGAGTTGCAGTAGTTTTATCCACTCTTTCGGACTAGCTATCAATGCATGTTTGAGCATCTCGGCAAAGCCACTCAGTAGTTCCGCAGCAGGTAATGTGCGCAAGAAATCAGAATGAATCAATGTAGCCATTGGCGGCGTGAAAGTGCCTATTACATTCTTTATACCTTGATAATCAATACCCGTCTTGCCACCTGAAGAAGCATCTACCATGGCGAGCAAAGTGGTGGGTATATTTACAAAACGAATGCCACGCATATAGGTCGCTGCTGCAAAACCGCCTAAGTCAGTAATCATGCCACCACCCAGATTGATGAGTACTGCTTCACGTGTGGCACGGTGTTTGAGCATAAAATCCCAAACCGCCTGCACCGAGGCTAAGTTCTTGCTCTGTTCGCCTGCTTCAATCGTGAGCAAATGGTAAGGGATTTGCCCGATGGAATCGACTAAAATGGGCAAACAATACTCCGCAGTATGGCTATCGGTTAGCACAAACAACTGTCCTTCTGGGAGGTCAGAGAGTAGAGAGGAAAGTTGTGTTAGACTGTGTAGCATTGTTGTTTTTTGATTAAAAGTTTGCAAAGTTACGAAAAAATTTGTAACTTTGTGCCCTAAATTAGAAAAATTATGCAAAAAAGAGTCTTTTTTACTATTTTGATGGTGTTTTTTGCCCTTACAACCATGGCAGAGGGATTAGTTTATCTTTCCACCGAAGACTTCAAAGAGAAGGTGTGTTATTATGATTTGACATTAGATAAGCAACCCCAATGGAAATATATTGGCGATAAGCCTTGTTTGATTGATTTCTCTACCACTTGGTGCGGTTGGTGCAAGAAATTGCACCCAATCTTGAAGCAAGTAGCCAAACAATACGAGGGCAAGGTCTATGTTTATACGTTAGACGCAGAGAAAGAGCCCGAAGTGGCAGCATTGTTTGGTGTACGCAGTTATCCCACGGTAGTCTTCTGCCCTATGGAAGGTAGTCCACGTATTGCGCAAGGCTACCACGAACTCGACTACTGGCAAGAAGCTATCAAGCAGATTCTTGGGGTGGAATAATCCTAGCTTTAAACTCTAAACTGTAGCGCCTTAGGCGCGTTCTCTAAACTAAAAAACAATGCAAGTAGAACTCATCCTCCTCGTACTTTCGCTTCTCTTTTTTGCGAGCATTTTTACCGATAAAATCGGCTATAAGTTTGGTGTACCTGCCCTGTTGCTTTTCTTAGCAGTGGGTATGTTGTTCGGTCCTGACGGTATCGGACGTCTCATTAACGACGACGGAGTGGGTTATATGCTGAATGTGGGCTCTGCCCAAGCCATTGGCACAATCGCGCTGTGTATTATCCTTTTCTCGGGTGGTTTGGACACCAAACTTTCGGATATCCGCCCTGTGATGGTGCCTGGTCTGACTTTAGCGACTATCGGTGTGCTAATCACCATGCTCGTGACGGGTGTGATTACCTACTATGTATTCGGTTGGCTACATTCATTGGCAAGTGTGAGTATTGCTGTGGCAATGTTAATGGCATCCACGATGTCATCCACTGACTCAGCTTCGGTATTCTCTATTCTTCGTACCAACAAAATAGGAATTAAGCACAACCTTCGTCCGTTGCTGGAGTTGGAGTCGGGTGCCAACGACCCTATGGCGTACGTGCTTACCACTACTATGATTGGTATTGTCACTGCTACGAGCCATCAAGTGACAGCCCTTTCTGTGATACAGGATATTGTTATTCAGCTGATTATGGGTGCGGTGCTTGGTTTTGTCTTTGGTAAAGGTATTGTTAGTATCATGCGCAAGGCGGACCTTGGCAACGAGTCGTTGTATCCCCTTATGGTGCTTACGGCATGTATCTTTATCTTTAGTATTACCTATTTCCTTAAGGGTAACACCTATTTGGCAGTGTATATTGGTGGTCTGGTGATTGGTAATAGCAAGTTCACTCGTAAACGCCAAACGCGCAGTTTCTTCGATGGACTGACATGGCTCAGTCAGTTAGTTATTTTCCTTGTATTGGGTTTGATGGTTCGTCCGCATGAGTTATTCCAATTAGAGGTCTTGCTGCCATGTTTGATTATCAGTATTGTGATGATTTTCATCTCACGCCCTATAGCGGTATTCCTTTGTATGTGGCCATTCAAGCAGTACAAGCGTAACGACAAAATGCTGCTCAGTTGGGTAGGATTGAAGGGTGCTGTGCCTATCATCTTCGCCATCATGTGCGAGGCGAACAATGTACCGCATGCTGATTTGATATTCAATATAGTCTTCCTCTGCACCATCGTTTCGCTCATCGCGCAGGGTACAACTTTGTCGATGGTGGCAAAGAAACTCAAACTGGCTACTCCACCTGTGGAACTCAAGAAACTCATCCACTTTGATATTGATTTGCCAGAGGAGGTGGAGTCTTCTGCTACAGAGATTGAGGTGAAAGAGGCAATGCTCGTTCATGGCAATTTGCTCAAGAATCTTATTTTCCCAGATAAGACCTTGGTTATCATGGTGCGCCGTGGCGAAGACTTCTTTGTGCCAACGGGCAATTCCGAATTGGAAGTGGGCGACCAATTGTTGGTTATTACTGACAACGATGCCATGCTTGCTGCTCAATATCTTGAGGAAACAAATGAGGAGGAGAGCAAACACTGGGGCGTACAACTCATCAACAATACGTGGGAATTCGCCAAGCAGAAATGGCAACAACTCGTGGCTGGTAAGCGCAAGCAATAAGAAAAGAGCTTTTAATGGGCTCAAACGATTCATCGCAAGCGATTCTTCTGCACAAGAAAACGTTTCTAATAATGCATATCTTTGCAATTCACAAAAATGCGGCTCTAGGGGTTGCTTTTTTTTGTGTATGTCAAAAAAGTTTTGTACCTTTGCACGCTTTTTTGCCGAAGGCATATGGACCGGAGGCTGAAAACTGTTTTTTTTATGTTCAAACTATTTTTTCTTAAACGAGGAATCCGTTTCCGTCGGTTTTGTCACAAAGCCTACGCTGCGTTCTGTTCCCTCCATCGCGAGGTGACTATCGGGCGTTTGGCGGGGTACATGACCGATTTGGAAATGCTCAAACAGGGAAAGCGTATTGCTGTTTCGGCATTGTTGCTTTTCTCCGCTGTTGGAGCAGTTGACGCCGACGAGGGCGTACCTGACGATTCCATTCTTTTGAACAGCCAGCAACTTAGTCTTCAGGAGGTGCTGGTCGTTTCTCACAAAGCTGAAGTTCATTCGGAAGCTTATCGCTTGATTTCCACGGTTACGCACGCCGATATCGAGGCGTTGCCCATCCAGACTGTAGCGGATATTTTGCAATATCTGCCGGGTATTGATGTGCGTACGCGAGGAGCAAACGGCGCACAGGCGGATATCAGTATGCGTGGAGGTACCTTTGACCAGGTTTTAATCATGCTCAACGGTGTCAACCTCAGCGATTTCCATACCGGCCATTATGCGCTGAATATCCCCGTTTCTACCGAACTAATCGAGCGTGTGGAGGTGCTGCAAGGTACATCCGCAAGGCTCCACGGCGCTTTCTCCGGAGCGATAAATATCGTCACCAGGCATTTACCCTATACAGAGCAAAATCACCCCTCTTCTAAAGGAGGGGACGGAGATAGGCTTCTTTCCCTCAAACTGACCGCCGGCATGAACGGACTGGTCAATCCCGAAATAGCGGCTACTATCCGTCCCTCTGAACAACTCGCGTTCAATCTCTCCGCCGAATACAGCCGTTCTGATGGCTATTATGCACCTGCGCCGTCGGAGAAAGAGGCTACGGCGTGCCGCAATTCGGACTTCAAACTGGCGAATATCTATTTCCAGACCCGTTGGCGCGGACTGGATGTACAGGCCGGAGCACAATGGAAGGATGCTGGCCTTGGTTTGGGCTATGGCTTTGGCTCGCAGGACCAGTTCGATGCTACACGCACTGCATTTGCTTCCGCCCGTTATGAACATCGCTGGGGAGCATGGAGGCTTGACGTACAGGCTGCTTATCGCGCCAACTACGACCGCTATGAATGGCATCGCGGGCAACGCCTCTATGGCAATTTCCATTTCGCACAGACGGCTTCAGCGGCTGTCGCGGCGCATTATGCCTCGCGAGTCGGTACTACTTCTTTGGGTGTCAGCCTGCGCAACGAGAACATGCACTCCACCAATCTTGGGGACACGATCAATCCGGACGGACAAGTGCCGAACGTAGCGGATTTCCCCTTGTCGGAAGTGCGCGTATTGGACTTGGTCAAAGGGGGCAACCGTTTTCATGCGAACTATTATGCGGAGCAGACGTTCTACTATGCAGGTTTGTCCGCATCCATCGGCATAAATGGCACCTACAACACCCGTTTTGGTCATCATCTGGGCGGGGGAGCGAATATCGGTTATACATTCCGTCGCGGAGGTACACTCTATGCCAATGCCAACCGCTCGTTACGTATGCCTACCTTCACCGACCTCTATTACAATGCCGGAAACCAACTCGGCAACAGAAACCTTAAACCCGAAGAGGCATGGTTGCTATCCCTCGGCTACAAAGGCGAATGGAAATTCGCCGACAGGGGCGCGCTGTCTGTTGCGGCAGACGGGTACTATCGTTGGGGACGGAATATCATCGATTGGGTCTATGTACCCGAAGATACCAAACGGCCCTATCATGCGGAAAATCAGCAGCAGGTTAACGCTACCGGTCTCGAATTCAGTGTGGCTTATCGCCTCAATCAGTGGCTCAGGTGCATGTCGGTTGACTATGCTTACACCTATCTGGACCTGGACCTCAAACAGTCCGGCTCGCGCTATCTCGACTATCTGAGCCATAAACTCACACTCCATCTCGAACATGGTATCTACAAGGGCTTCGGTGCCTCATGGACCATGCGTTTCCAGAAACGCGAAGGACAGTATAATAATGCTGATGGAATCGTACAAGATTACAAACCCGTTTGGCTGCTCGACGGCTCGGTCTATTGGCAAAACCGTTATCTGAGAGTCAGTGCCGACTGCACCAACATGACCAATCGCCATTATTATGATTACGGAGGTATCCTGCAGCCCGGTGCTTGGGCCAAATTGACTATCAAAGCAATATTATGACAGTAACATCCACTAAAAACAACCTCCCGCCTCTAATCTCTAAATAGTAGGTACTTTGTGCCGTTCTCCAAACTGAAAATGGCGAGAAAATCGCCATTTTCAGTTTAGAGAACGCGCGGGGATAGCCGCGAGAGCATAACTAGAGGTAGGGAAGCGTATGGGGGAATCTTAATAAACAGAACTTTTTGTAGGCAAGGGGGTGTGCCGTTGTTCTGTCGGTCGTCTCCCGCTCGTCGGTCGGTAAAATAAGGGAAGGTATATGAGAGGGAAAAGAGACGACAATCTTAACAAAAGTACTTTTTTTGAGGTTGGGAGTTGATTGGTCGTTCCTTGGTTCGTCTTTGGTTCTTCCTTGGTCTTTAGCCCGAGGGAGATTGGGAGGGTACAAAGGAAAGAAATCTTAAGAAAAATACACTTTGTTTTGCGTATCTCATAAAAAAACACTATCTTTGCAGCCGCAAAGGTGTGTGAAGACACCACAAATCCGAAAAGAACAATGAAAAAAACAATCTTCCTTACTGGTGCTACTGGCACTATGGGCTACGCAGGAATGCAAGAAATACTGCGCTATCCCGAGAACTATCACTTGCGTATATTGGCTCGTCCAAGTGCTAAAAACAAAGAACTGCTTGCGCCACTGATGGATAAAGTGGAAGTCATCTGGGGCGATCTCACTAAATACGAAGATATCCTCCGCGGTGTAACAGGCAGCGATATTGTGTTGCATGTAGGTGGTATGGTGTCGCCACAAGCAGACTACCGTCCTAAAGCCACCCTGCGCACAAACATTTCCGCAGCGACCTATATCCGCGATGCTGTGTTGGCGCAGCCCGAAGATAAACAGCCCAAAGTGGTCTATATCGGTAGTGTCGCTCAAATGGGTGACCGCCGCGAGCCATTGCATTGGGGACGCGCAGGCGACCCTATCTGCGTGTCCGCATACGATCATTACGGTCTGACCAAAGCGCAGGCAGAGCGCATCATTACCAATTCGCCTATCAAACAATGGGTGGCACTCCGCCAGTCGGGTATCCTCTACCCTGCTATCTTGAAGAACTACGACCCTATCATGTTCCACGTGCCTATTCGTGGCGTGTTGGAATGGGCGACAGTGGAAGACAGCGGACGACTGTTGGAGCGCGTGTGCCGCGATGAGGTGCCAGAGGAGTTTTGGAAGAACTACTACAATATCGGTTCGGGCAAGGAGTACCGCATCAGCAACTATGAGTTTGAGTGCCTGCTCTTGGATGCTATTGGTTGCCCTCGCCCAGAGAAAATCTTTGAAGCGAAGTGGTTTACTACGCGCAATTTCCACGGTATGTGGTATATCGATGGCGACCGCTTGGAGAACTACTTGCACTTCCGTGCTAATGTGCCAGTGAAAGAGTATTTCAAGCAGATGGCTAAGGCAGACAGTGTGCCATGGGGCATTAAGTTCGCGGCTAAGACTAAGATTGCCAAGCTCTTCCCACGTTGCGTGAAACTGGCGATGTACGCTATGGCGATGTCCAAGGAGCATGGTACGCAATGGTGGATTAAGCACAACAAGACCCAACGCATCAGTGCATATTATGGCACTTTGGAGGCGTACAAAGCCATTCCAGATTGGAAGCATACCGATGTGTCGCACAATAGCGAAGAGTATGTGTTGCTTGACCACGGCTACGATGAGCAAAAGCCCCAAGCATTGTTTACCATTGAGGATATGCAAAAAGCGGCGGCTTTCCGCGGAGGAAAATGCTTGTCAAAAGACATGGTGCAAGGTGATTGGGACACTCCATTGGAGTGGGAGTGCGCTGAAGGGCATAAGTTTACCGCTACTCCACGATTGGTATTGCTGGGTGGTCACTGGTGTGAGGAATGTATGCCATATCCATACAAAGGCGAACCTAATGCTCGTCCTTGGCAATGGGACAGAGTGGCAAAGAAGAATCCATTCTTCGCACAGCTATGGACACCGCTTCATGATGCCAACGAGGACAATGTGTATGGCCCTGAAGTGTTTGACGGTTGGGAGAAGTGATATCCTAAATCAACGATTATATATAAAAGCAGTAACCTTGATGGGTTACTGCTTTTATAGTAGAGCCATTCAAATTAGGTCAACTAATATGATATAGATAGGCTTATTGTTCTATGTTTGTGCTGCTTTCTCAGAGTGGGGATTCTTAAGTGCCACACCGGAGTGATTTTCATCGTATTTCTTCAAATCCCCAAGTCTATAGGTGGTTTGTAGCGTAACTAAATAATAGTCAATAGGTTGTTAAAAAAACTACCGATTAGAATTATTGCGAAGCAAAAAGAAATCGTTAATGATGTCCGTGATGATTGTGGTTACATGCATCATTGTGCTTGTGTTCTGGCTTGTGAATGGTAGCAGGTTTACCAATCTTAGCAAATGCCTTTTGCAACGCAGGCACATCTATTTTGTTAGCATCATAAGTTACGGTTACCGTTTGCTCTTTCATATCAAAAACGATATCCTTTACTCCATTCTTTAATTCCTTATCAAAAGGAATATTTTTCATAATTTTGTCGCAGCAATCTTGGCAATGCAGATATACGTACAACACTACTTTTTGTTTGTTTGGCTTAGCATCTGCAGTAGAGAGCATAAATGCCATTGGCAATATCGCCATTAAAAATAAAATAATTCGTTTCATATTGTTGTTATTATATTCTCGCCTTTAGCTATAGCCGCAGAGCGGCGTTCTATAAACTGCTTGCACGAAGCACTATTCTTCTCGTTCTAGCGCCCAACGGAATCCCAGATAAAGTTTCCATCCGTGGATGGGAGCCCAAATCATGGAAGCGTCGTAGTTTGCTGATTGAGTATCCACAAAATGAGTATCACCGATCTTGCTTCCCACAATCGGATTATCCTGCGTAAAATTCGTCATGTTCTCCGCACCGAGGTAGATGGACCAAGTACGGAAAAATTTAGTCACTTGTCCCAATAGTTGTGGGTACCACTTATGGTATATATATCCATTATGCATTCTATACTGCTTAGTACCCTCTGGTATTACGAAACCATCTGGCATACGACCTTCGCCGTTGAATTGTGCAGTCAAGTCAAACTGCCATGTCTTGAGCGGTGTTTGATAGCTGGTAGAGATGATACCTTTAAATTTATTTTGCAATGGTTTGTCGCGAAGTTGGTATTTGTTGGTTGCAGTATTGAAGGAAGTTTGTTTCACATCTGTATAGCGGAACGCTGCCGTCATAGTCCAGCCTCGAAGAATCTCCATGTTGGCTTCCACCTGCCAGTTGTGGGAGAAGTATTGCGCATCTGCCACATCGTGCATATTATACAAAGTTACACCATGTAAATCGCGGTCCATATCGGCTATTACACCGTCTAAGAATTTCGTATAGTAGTATTCACCCGACAGTTGCAATTCTTTGTTGCCCATAGGGATATAGAAGACAGTAGAAAGTCCTGTATTCATCGAGCGTTCTTGAGCTAAATTCACCTCATCAAAATGATATATTCGATTGCTTGACAAATAGGCTGCATTATCGGCAATAGCATTAGGTGAACGATATCCTAAACCCACCGAACCACGTAATGTCCACCATTCAAATGGTGCATAACACAAGTTCATACGAGGCGTTGTAAAGAAACCATAGCGCGTAGAATAATCCTCGCGTATACCCACAAGCAAGGTTATCTTATCCTTATAAGTATAGGTATATTCTGCAAATACACCAGATGTCATCTCCCAACGGTTGAGATTATCGATTGAAGAAACCAAAGATACCTCCTCCTGATAGCCATCGTAGTTTACACTTAGACCTGCAGAGAGCTTGTGAGATTGATCATCCCATAGGTCAGTTGCTGAATCATCAAACGAGGTTTGGAAAATGGCATTCAGGTAGGCATTGGTTTGCGCTGCATTCCATTGGCGCGAACCATAGGAATTTTGTTGGTTATGATACGAAGCCGAAGCAATAATACCAATGGACATACCTGTCTCTTGGTCAAATACATAGCCATTCTTCATAAACCCATCTACGCGCCAAGTATTAAGGTCAATATGATAAGGTGTAGGCGCAACAGTAACTGCCTCCTTGGTTTGTCCACCTATGCGGTGATCATACAGTCCGCGCACGAGGATTTGTCCAGTATAATCGCCATCTCTGATATACCATCGATTGAGCAAGTTCACGTTGGTGTTCTTGGGCATATCCAAGAATCCATCGTGGTTATGATCTAATTCGAGCGACATATTTTGTGCGTGGAAAAGCACACCAGTTGATACTTTATCGTTAATATCCCATCCGCCAGTGACATTCACTTCGGCATGTGTTTCGGTACTAATCATCGCGTTGAGAGCGACTGGGGCTTGGGTCTGCGGCTTCAAGTACTCCACATTGATTTGTCCTGCTATAGCCTCATAGCCATTAAGCACCGATGAAGTACCTTTGCTCACTTGTATAGCTTCCATCCAAGGACCAGGAATATATTCCATACCAAATGCCTGTGCTAATCCACGAATATTTGGGGTGTTCTCGGTGAGCATTTGTACATACGTACCGCTCAATCCGAGCAAACGGATTTGCTTTGCCCCTGTAGCAGCGTCGGAGTATGCCACGTCCACCGAAGCACTAGTTTCGAAACTCTCACTCAGGTTGCAGCAAGCTGCCATACAAAGAGCTTCACCAGTAAGCGTTTCTGTAGTAAGAGGAGAAATGCGCGAACGAAGCACAGCCATCTTGCGTTCTACAATATCCACCTCTTCAAGCAACAAATCGCTAACCAACACAATCGTTAGTTCGCTATGTGAAGTGACTTCGGTCGTGTCATTGTGAAAGCCCATAAAACTGGTAACCAATAGATTAGTGCTCTTTACGGGCTCTAATTGAAATCGACCATCTACATCTGTTGCTACTCCCACTGTGGTACCTGCCCAATACACATTCGCTCCTACTAGTGGCTCGCCTTTGTCATCTAGTACGATTCCCCATGCGTGAGCTTCCGCCCAGACAAAGGGCAAGGCAACAAATAATACTGCAAATATAATCTTTTTCATAACCTCTGCCTCTAAACACTAAACTCTAAACCAACCTGATATATCATAAAACTCAGTAGCCACGCTAACACCAGCGATTGTGCTACGCTATACCATGCCCACTTTGCACCAATTTCGCGACGCAATGTAGTTATGGTAGCCACGCAAGGGAAATACAATAGTACAAACACCATAAACGCATATGCTGTGACTGGTGTAAACGCCGATAATGCAGATTCCCCAGGATAAAGGATTCCCATCGTGGATACTATCGCCTCCTTGGCTGGTAGTCCTGTGAGCAAGCAGACCGACATCTTCCAATCAAATCCCAGCGGACGCATTACAGGCTCCATCCAATGTCCAATCATGGCCAAATAACTATGCTCCATATTCTCCATACTACCTGTAGGGAAATAGGTCAGTGCCCAAATAATCACGCTTGCCCAAATAATCACAGCAGGAATCTTCTGCAAGTAATCTGCTACACGCTCCCAGATATGCAATCCCGTATTGCGTAATGTCGGACGACGATATGGTGGCAATTCACTCACATAGTCATGTTTAGGCTGACGAAATGCAGGCATATGTTGCATTACCCAAGCAAATACAATACTCAGTAATATACCTATTATGTATAGGGAGAGCATCACAATTGCTTTTTGCTCGGCAAAAAATGCTCCAACAAACAGCATATACACAGGCAGGCGTGCCGAGCAGCTCATAAAAGGCACCATCATCATCGTGATAGCACGATCTTTCTTATTGGTAATATCCTTAGCTGCCATGATGGCAGGCACATTGCATCCAAATCCCATGAGCATCGGGATAAACGAACTTCCGTGCAAACCAATGCGGTGCATCATTTTATCCATAATATATGCAGCACGTGCCATATAACCCGAGTCTTCCATTATATTGAGGAAGAAAAACATGATAATGATATTAGGCAGAAATGCCAATACCGCACCTATACCCATTACCACCCCATCTATCAGCATGCTACTCCACCACGCCATCGGCATCAACCCACGTAGCCATTCTGCCAATGCCTCTACTCCATTGGCTATCCACTCTTGTGGGTAAGCACCCAAAGTAAAGGTACACTCAAAGACCACATACAGCACCAACATGAGCACTGGCAACCCCAACCATTTGTTGGTCAGTACCTTATCTATCTTGTCTGCTAATGAATGCCCAGTATCATTCTTGGCGTGGGTAAGCGTTTCCTCCAATGCACCATGCACAAAACCACTACGTGCTTGGGCAATTACTTCTTTGGCTGACAAACCATATTCTTGTTGCAAGACTTCGCGTTCGTGATTGGCTACGCGAATCAACTCCTCGGAATGTGGTAGCAGTGCCAACATCTCATCAGGACGTTCCAATAGGCGGATTGCCATATATCGTTTGGAATATAACTCCCGCACATTAGGCAGCGTAATGATTACATCTATAATATGTGAAATAGCTTCTTCAACGTCTTTACCGTATGCAACATGCACATGGCGAAAACCCTCTTCCTCGGCTAAGATAGTTGCTTTATCCTCAACGAGTCCGATGCGAACACCAAAAAGTTTGCTCAGCAGTGTATAGTTAAGCCTATGATCGGTTTGCAGCAGGTCTTGATAATGTGTCAAGAGAACAACAAACGGCTGATGGCGATCCATCAGTGCTGCGGTACGCACCAATTGCGTATCCAAATCACGTGCATCTACTTCCTGTATTTGGATGCCGTTTTCAATATATTCCGATGCCTTCTGATTCATACTGCAAAGGTACTGCGAATTTATGGGATACGCAATACCTAAAAATGGGGATTTACCAATTTAAAAATTATCTGTTTTTATACATGTCGTCGTAATACTTCTCGTACTCACCTGAAGTGATATTATCCATCCACTCTTGGTGTTCCAGATACCAACGAACCGTTTTTTCAATACCTTCCTCAAATTGTAAGGATGGTTCCCAACCGAGTTCGGCTTGCAGTTTGCGTGAGTCAATAGCATAACGCATATCATGACCCGCACGGTCGGTGACATAGGTGATGAGGTTCATATCTTCGCCTTCTGCGCGACCTAACAAACGGTCCACAGTATTAATCACCACCTTGATGATATCAATGTTCTTCCACTCGTTGAAACCACCAATATTATACGTTTCAGCCACAGTGCCTTGATGGAAAATCAAGTCAATAGCGCGTGCGTGGTCTTCTACATATAACCAGTCGCGCACATTCTCTCCCTTACCATAGACAGGCAATGGCTTGCGATGGCGGATATTGTTGATAAACAGAGGGATAAGTTTCTCTGGGAACTGATATGGTCCGTAGTTGTTGGAGCAGTTGGTGACGATTGTAGGCATACCGTAGGTGTCATGGAAAGCACGCACAAAGTGGTCACTACTAGCTTTGGACGCTGAATATGGGCTATGAGGGTTGTACTTGGTAGTTTCCAAGAAGAAATCTTCGCCGTATGCCTCGTGATGTTCGGAAGAAGCTTGAGTGGAGAATGGAGGCTCAATACCCTCTGGATGAGTCATTTCGAGGGCACCATAGACTTCATCGGTAGAGATATGGTAGAAGCGTTTGCCATCGTAACGTTCAGGTAGCGCTTCCCAATATAGTTTAGCTGCTTGCAAGAGTGATAGCGTACCCATCACATTGGTGCGAGCAAAGGTAAATGGATCCTTGATTGATCGATCCACATGGCTTTCAGCTGCGAGGTGGATGATACCAGTCACTTGCTCCTCTTGCATGAGGGCATAGATGGTGTCGAAGTCACAGATATCAGCTTTGACAAAGCGGTAGTTAGGTTTATCCTCAATATCCTTGAGGTTAGCCAAGTTGCCCGCATAGGTTAATTTGTCCACATTGATAATGCGATACTCAGGATACTTGTTTACGAAAAGTCGTACTACGTGGCTGCCAATAAAACCTGCGCCACCAGTAATGATAATAGATTTCATAATATTTGTATGGTTTTTTAATTAGTTTCAATGTTTATATTACAAAGCGTATTTGCTTAAAATGATATGCTTGCTCTTCGTTGTTTTCTTTTCGCAATATCAATTCCCCTTGTTCCGAAATTCCCACCAATTCAGCTCTAAAAACGCCATCTATTCCTTGTTTTGCGATGGATGTTGGTTGCACGCTCACTTCTCTTTCCACATAATTATGCCACCCTGTCCCTCTATAGATATGTTGCATATACATCGCTTTAATTGCTTCTGTTGTGCGCATTTCCCACGATTTCATCGCAGCAATCCACTCCTCCATCACTTCCTCCACATCATAGTCCTTACCTGTTATTTGTTTCATTGATATGGGATTGGGAGCATCGCTTTGCCATTCCGTTTGATTCACATTCACCCCTATCCCTGCTATACTATATCCCACATATGGTCCTGCCAAACTATTCTCAATCAGGATGCCTACCAATTTTTTATCTCCAAAATAAATATCATTGGGCCACTTTATACGCAATTGCTCTTGTGGTAAATACTTCGCCAATGTTTCCCAAAGCGCTACTGCTACCAACATAGACAATCGCCATTGTTTTGTTGCAAGTATCCCCTCATAGCGTAGCAACGTAGAAAATAGCAAATTCTTTCCCTTTTCGCTCTCCCAACTATTACCAGCCTGTCCACGCCCTGCCGTCTGATAATCCGTTCGGATGGTGTAGAGATGGGGCAGGGTATCAGAGTATTGCTCACGCAACAATGTTGATGTGCTATGTGTTTCTTTGATATACATCCAACAGATATTGCTCTATCACGCGTTGTATTTTTCTCGTTTTACAATTGGCGCTATTCACCATAACTGCGAACACCCACACCCGACCATCAGGCAAGAAGATATACCCCGCGTAGTTCTTTGTCCCTCCGATAGTACCACTTTTAGCACATACTTTGCCGTGCAAAGGAGTACCACGCAAAAACGAACTCAATGTGCCACTTTCGCCGCTACATGGCAATGATTCGATGAATACATCTTTGTTCCTCGAACCATACATATATCGCAGTAATTGCACATACATAGCTGGCGAAATGGTGTTTTGAGGAGCCAATCCACAACCATCCAAGATTTTCGCACTCCGAAAACTCACTCCCCTATTCTTCCAGTACTCACGCACAAAGTCTGATGAATTGTGTATGGTACATGGAACCGAATATTTCGAACCAAATATGCGGAATAGCATCTCCGCATACAAATTATCTGATTCGTGATTCGTATGACGAATAATCTCCGACAATGGCTCACTTTCATACACGAACAACTCCGTTCTTGCTACGCTATTTTGTGGCTTTTCACTCATATATGTTGCTTCACCGTCCACCTGTATGCCTCCGCTCACAAGTACATTCGTAAAATCCCTCGCCAAAATCAATGGTGGATTAGGCAAATCACCTTTCACGCCGAAAGTCTGCCTATTCGATGGCACACTTCCTACCAAATACCTGCGATTACTATAGGGTACTCCATGCACAAAAGCCCCATCATAAGAGATATGCGTACAGCGAATATGATTCTCAAATTCCACCTCTGGTACCTGCGGCGTAGTGTTCAATACCGTAGCAATGCTTCCCACAGGCCCACTCTGAAGCACAATATTCATCGTGTTATCCAAATACGAAAGCGCAAATATACCTGGCGCATAATAATTACCCGCATCTTCCCACAACCAAGATGGATTCAGTGCATTGCCGTCAAAATAACTCGCATCGCCTACCACCGAACCTGTGATACGCTTGATACCCGCATTGCGCACCTCACGCAACCAGCGGTACATAAACGAGTGACTGCCTACATATCTCGAACCAAACGTCGGGTCACCGCGTCCCTCAATATATAGATTCCCATGCAACGTCCCATCCTGAATATACCCTGAATAGGTTATCGGAGTTTTGATTCGATAATCACCTCCCCACATCTCCACCGCAGTGGCAGTTGTCAGCAATTTCATAGTTGATGCGGAAGGAATCACAGAGTTAGCACGAAAAGCATCTATCGTATCCCCCGAGTGATAATCACAAATCAGCACACCCATATTGGCATCCCGCGTATCGGGATGAGTAGTGAGTATGGATAATATGAGCAACAACTTAAACATTCAAACTAAAATCAATCTAAAGAATTGATATTCACTAATTTGTGAACGATTGCATAAATGGTTAATCCTGCCGTAGAATGTATATTTAGCTTGCGAGTGATATTTTTTCTATGGGTAATCACCGTATGCACAGATATGCACAAGGTATCTGCTATCTCTTTATTGCTGAGCCCTTTAACTATCTGTATCAACACGTCTTGCTCTCGTTCGCTCAACTCTTCTGTTTCTTGTGTGGGAGCATTCAACACATTCGGCACTTGCACATTCACAAGCGCGGGACGCAAAATCTCATCCTCAATCGCACAATGATCCGCAAAATCCTGCTCTGTATGCCACAGGTCACTCATCACGCTAATCAATGTGTACATCACAGTACCTTCTTTCAAAATACCATTGGATGGATAATACTTGATTATCAAATTTTTAATTTCACTCAACTTATCCGTTATACGTTGATCATCATGTGCATGCTCCTCGTACAAACCCTCATTCTCATGCTCAATATGTATGCGTATTTCTTCCGCAAATTCATCGTAACAACGCAAGATAAGCATGGGGATTTTTGTAGTAGGATCTGTTGGAATGAGTGCTTCTATCAATGCTCGACGCAAATGAGGCAACCGAAAATCCAAGAAATAAGTATGCGCATTACGCAGATATTGCTGTAGAGTGGGAATATCAATATCTTCGGGTAATACACGGTGTTTAAACACTTTATAGTTGATAATGGCTAAAAAAGTCGAGGTGTGTACACCATGTGACTCGCATGCCTGGGCAATAGTTTGTTCGCCAACCCCCATTCCCAGTCCAAAGCGACTAATGATATGGATCGCATCTTCTTCATGCGACATCAAATCACATATTTTATCAGTGGATTTGTACATACGCTATTGGTGATTTCAACTGTTGCTAAAAAACGCTGCAAAGTTACTAAAAAATATTCATATAAACAACAAATCTCACGGAAAATACCTATTTTTTGGGGACTTAGCCATTCCAATACATCTCACTCGTATCCCTAAAAATAGGGAAATTAGATGAAATATTTGTTCATATTCGCAAAACATACTACCTTTGCACCCGATTTCTTCGTACTTATATTACCTGTCAATTCCTTATCAATTCCTTATCAATTACGTAAGATATACGTAACATATACGTAACATATACGTAGGATAAACGTATGATAAACGGGTTGTTAACCTAAGAGCATCGAAGGATCACCGTAATAACTCATACATAGTTGTATAAAATAAATCAACAATATGAACAACAAACCACTCATTTTCTTTTCTATCATTACATGCTTCTTAGTAAGCAATATGCCTATTTTGGCGCAAGATCATCATCAACATCATCACCACCAAGACAAGAAGTCCGATGCCCATATCGCAGGACACGTGTTAGATGCTCATACGGGCGAACATCTCGCTTTTGTCAATGTACAAATCAAGGGCACTTCTCTGGGATGCCTTACCGATGAATCGGGGCATTTCTACCTTAAAAACCTTCCTGAAGGCGACCTAACAGTAGTATTTTCCATGATGGGATATGAAACGCTGGAAAGGGGGGTTAAAATGAAAAAAAACACGCTCGTTGAGATGAACGTGGAGATTGCAGAAACATCCTTTATGATTGACAACGTGGTCGTTACTGCCAATAAGTACGAAACCAAACAGAAGGAAGTGGCAACCATTGTCAATGTCATCTCGCCTCTTATCATCGAGTCCACTACTTCCAATACGATGGCAGACGTGCTCAATTTCCAAACGGGCTTGCGCGTTGAGGAGACATGCTCCAACTGCGGTGTGCCACAACTTCGTATCAACGGTTTAGAAGGACAATACACCCAAATCCTCATGGACTCCCGTCCTATCTTCTCTTCGTTGGCTTCGGTCTATGGCTTGGAGCAAATGCCTGCGGGTATGGTGGACCGTATTGAGGTCATTCGTGGTGGTGGTAGCGCGCTCTATGGTGCCAACGCCATCGCGGGCGTAGTGAATATCATCACCAAAGAGCCTTCGCGCAATTTCTTCAATGTCAATCATACCACTGCTTTCACGCAAAGTGGCACCTACGATATCAACACCGCTATGAATGCCAGTGTGGTGTCGGAGAACCAAAAAGCAGGTATCTTCCTCTTCGGCGTACAGCGTAACCGCGAGCAATACGACCGCGACAAAGATGGCTATTCTGACATCCCATTACTCAATACCACCACCGCAGGTTTTCGCTCATTCTTCAAGACTTCCGACTACTCTAAACTGACAGCCGAGTACCATCATACCACTGAGTATCGCCGTGGCGGATATGGCATTGATAGCGTACAACCACACGAATCGCCTCTCTGCGAACAACTGCGACACAATATTGATGCTGCTACCCTCAAATGGGATATGTTCACTGCTGACAACAAACACTTCTTGAGTGTATATAGCAGTTTCCAGCATATCGGTCGCAACAGTTATTTCGGCACGAACTACAACCCCAATGCTTATGGTAAATCCACAGATATTGTGTCGGTTACGGGCGCGCAATACCGTTTCTCTTATCCATGTGGTCTGATGAATGCTGACCTCAGCGCGGGTGCCGAGTATTCGTATAACCAACTGCGCGACCAAATTCTTGGTTATGACCGCAACACCCTCCAGCGCGTACATCTCGGAGGGGGATACATTCAAAACGAATGGAAGAACAAACAATGGTCTATTCTCGTAGGTGGACGTCTGGAGCAGCACTCTTTGCTGGAGAAACCTGTCTTCTCACCTCGTGCGAATGTGCGCTATACGCCTATCGACCCTATTATCTTGCGCCTAAGCTATGCCAGCGGCTACCGCGCACCACAAATCTACGAGGAGGACCTCCACGTAGGTGCAGTGGGTGGCGAGGTATCGCTCATCTCCTTAGACGAAAACCTACGCCCCGAATACAGCCACTCCGTCAGCGGAAGCATCGACATGTACAAACGCTTTGGCAAGTGGGATCTCAACCTTACCCTTGAAGGATTCTTCACCCAACTCAACGATGTGTTCACACTCGTAGAGAACGGACATGATGCACAGGGCAACCTTCTCTTGACGCGCACCAACGCGAGCGGTGCACGTGTGGCTGGACTGAATGTAGAAGCCAAAGTCGGCTATGGTCACTTGCTCACTTTCCAAGCGGGTTATACCTACAATCATAGCCGTTATATCGAACCATTGCAATGGAGCGAGAATCCAAACATTGTACCTCAACGCCGCATGTTCCGCACCCCTGACCACTATGGCTACTTCCTCTGCAATATCGAACCATTCAAAAATTTTCATATTGTAACAAATGGCAAGATTACTGGCAGTATGCTCGTGCAGCACTTTGCGGGTTATGTGCCAGAAGATGAAGAGGTAGAAACACCCGTATTCTTCGAGTGGGACGTGAAACTCTGCTATGATATTCCTCTCTATAAGCACTATACCTTGGAAGTCAACGCAGGTGTAAAGAATCTGCTCGACCATTTCCAACGCGACATCGACCAAGGAATGGACCGCGATGCAGGATACGTGTATGGACCTGCTTCACCAAGAACATTCTTTGCAGGAATAAACTTGAAAATATAACAATAAAAAAATAGCACCGCGGTGCTATTTTTTATTCTATTTGAAGTACCAAACCTTTTAGATATTCTCCCTCAGGATGATAAATATTAATCGGATGGTCAGCTGGTTGATGCAATTGGTGCAAGATACGTACTTTACGACCCACTTGTGCTGCGGCAGAAAATACAGCCAAACGGAACATATCCTTGTCTATTGCCTGCGAACAAGAGAAAGTAAATAATATACCACCAGGACGAATACTTTGTATTCCCTTGGCATTCAAACGTTGATAACCGCGCAAAGCATTCTTCACCGCATCTCTGTGTTTGGCAAAGGCAGGAGGATCAAGCACAATCAAATCATATTTGCTTTGGTTCTTTGCCATAAACTCGAATGCCTCCTCAGCAAAAGCCTCATGGGGCGCATGCTCGCCAAAGTTGTGCGCCACGTTGCTGCGTACCAAGTCAATGGCTTTTTGGCTCACATCCACCGAGTGCACCAACTTTGCTCCACCACGCAACGCATACACGGAGAATCCGCCCGTATAGCAAAACATATTCAGCACCTCTTTACCTTGTGCATAATGCTCTAACAACGCACGATTATCGCGCTGGTCAATAAAGAAGCCTGTCTTTTGTCCACGCAACCAATCAATACGGAAGTCCAACCCATTCTCTTTTGCCCAAAAATCTCCGTTGAAATCGGCTTTTTCTGCACCTATTAGGTAGCCCACACGCTCACCTTGAATAGGGGCTTTGTGAGGCAATGTGTCATCCGACTTGTAATACACCTTATCTACTTGAGGTACCGATTGGATAATCGCCTCTGCAATCTCCATGCGATGGCAGTGCATGCCGATGGAATGGGCTTGAATCACTGCTGTATCGGCATAAATATCCACAATCAGTCCAGGCAAGAAGTCGCCTTCGCCATGTACCAAGCGGTAGGTGTTGTTGTCCGCAGTAATCAATCCCAACGAGCGGCGCACTTCATATGCTGCACGAATACGCTCTTGCCAAAAATTAGCAGGCAGTTCACCTACTCCAAATGCCAAGATGCGTACTGCTATAGAGCCTATCTGATAGTGTCCCACGCCCAATATTTTTCCGTTGGAATCGAGCACCTGTACCACCTCACCCTCTTGTGGCTGCGCATATGGATAGTCAGCATCCAACTGAATACTGCGGATGGCACCCGAGAATACCCAAGGGTGGAAACGAAGAAGCGATTCTTCTTTATGAGGTTTCAAATATACCGTTGTCATAATCTCTAAACACTAAACACTATTCACTAAACTCTAAACACTAAACACTAAACAATACCCACCTTAGCGGCATCCTCTAAACACCTTTTCGCCATAGTCTCCTGTTGGCGCTGGATTTGCTTTTCCCTCTCTACGCACTTAAGGGCTTCTACTGCGCGCTTGGATAGTGGCTGCACTTGTTGCAACGCAAGATAGATACTCAGCGTAGCCCATGCATCGGTGGAGGCATAGCGCGCTTGTTCGGGCGTGAGATGCGAGTTCTCCCAATTAGTGAGTTGCTGGGATTTGCTAATCTTCTTGCCAAAGATAATTGCAAAGATCTTCTGCAAACCGAGCTCCATTATACCATATTTACATACTATTGATTGCAAGTCCACACAATTGGCAGGCTTGAAGTCACGTCTTCTGCGAAGACCAGTAATGTCATCTTTGAAAGCCAACCCCACTTTACATATATTAGGATTGGCGAATATTTCTGCGATTTCAACGGGCAAACCTACATGCGTAAGGCGAAATAGGTAACAACGTTCCAAGGTAGCTATTTGCACCAATGCCGTAGGATAATGCACCCCTCTTTTGAAAGAAGGACGAGCCTCGGTGTCCACTCCGAGTACGGTATGCTGGCGCAAGTACGCCGCAGCATCAGCCACCATTTCGGGCTTATCTACAACAATCACCTCCCCTTCAAAAAAGGTAACGGGCAGCGTTTGAATAGTTACCTTATCAATGTGTTGAGCAAACGTATTAGGCAAGAAACTACTCATCTACAGATAATGATAATACATGTAATGGGCGAAGTACATTCAATAACTTTTGTCCCCAGTGCTGTTCAAATGCTTCCAAGCAACTTACCAAGGCATCATTCATCACGGCCTCTTCGCGTGTTTGATAATTGCAAGCCAAGTCTTTGACTTCTTGATAAATATCGGCGATATTTTCCGATATAAAGGATGTGATAGGCTCATCAGAATAGCGCATATCCTCTACAAAAACCTCTAAATATGCATCATCCGAACCCAACTTTTGAGCGATGGCCTGACGCATATTCTCGTACTCGTATTCGGTAACGAAGCGTTCTGGATAGCCATCCATCTCTTCGGTAGCTTTGGGTAAAAGACGTGCTTTGAGATATAGCAATGGCAAAAGGCAGAGCATTTTATCGATGAAATCGGCTCTTTCTTGTTCACCCACTTGCTCAAGATACAAACAAAGTTGCACTGCCACCGTCACAAATTCTATAGCAGGCTCTTGATAAACATAATGTGTAGAGGTTACGGACATCGTATTATTCTGTATAATTTGTTTGCAAAGGTACGCTTTTTTTTTGATATATGAAAAAAAAATAGTAATTTTGCACGAAATTTTAATACATATACAGAAATGACAGTAATTAATCTATCGGAGCAACCTTCGTTGCTGAATCAGTATCTGAAAGAAATGCGCAGTGTAGACATGCAAAAGGACAGCATGCGTTTTCGCCGAAACATCGAACGAATAGGTGAGATAATGGCTGTAGAGATTAGCAAGCATCTGACATATGCTGAGGAGCAGGTGCAGACTCCTTTGGCGGTTGCTGAGATGCAAGTGCCTCAGGATAAGGTGGTGTTAGGTACTTTGTTGCGTGCGGGCTTGCCTATGCATCAAGGATTTTTGAATATGTTTGACAAGGCAGAGAATGCCTTTATCAGTGCTTATCGCAAAGAGACAATTGGTCGCCGAGGCGAGATGCAGATAGAGATAGTGTCGGAATATCTCGCAGCTCCGTCTATTGAAGGCAAGACATTGATATTGGTAGATCCAATGCTTGCTACAGGTTTGTCAATGGAGGTGGGGTATAAGGCTTTGTTGAGTCACGGAACTCCTAAAAGTGTACATGTGGCTTGTTTGTTTGGTACGCCTCAAGCGATAGACTATCTGTCTAAGACAATGCCAGAGCATGTTACGCTATGGTGTGCAGTAATCGACCCAGTATTGAACGAGAAGAAGTATATTGTTCCTGGTTTAGGTGACGCAGGCGACCTATGCTTTGGCGAAAAATTATAGGATTTTGGAAGACTATAGCAGTTGCTATCGTGATTGCGTATGGCTGCTTGCTGCGTAAGCCATTGTACACACTTCCGCCGATAGAAGGAGGAGATAAGTGGGTGCATTGGTTAGCATTCTTAGTATTGACTTTAGTGCTATTATGGGATAGTAGAGCTGCGGGGCTCAAGTCGTGGAAGATGTGGCTTGTGGCAATAGGACTTCCTGTAGTTTATGGCGGTTTCATCGAGATATTACAGGAGCAATTCTTTTATCCTCGTACAGGTGAATGGATGGATTGGTTGGCTGATGGTATAGGGGTATGTATGGGAGTGATATGTTGGCGTATAGGCATGTGGTGGCATGAGAGAAGAGTGGGTAAATAGAATTGCTTTGACTTGGGCTAATAAGACGCGTTTGCGTGGTATTCGTCAGGCATTGGAGGTGTGCGGTTCGGCTACGGAGGTAATCAAGCAGCATGGCGAACTGGTGAATCTTGATGCACTGACTTTTGCCCGCAAAGAGCTCGAATTCATCGAGAAACATGGCATCAAAATGTATTATTTTAGGGATGAGAACTATCCCTATCGTTTAGCGCATTGTGTAGATGCACCTTTGTTATTGTATGCCAAAGGTAATGTAGATGTCAATCCTAAACACGTAGTAAGTGTGGTGGGTACACGTATGCCAAGTGAGCGCGGAAAAGATTGGTGCAGGCAATTGGTGCGGGATTTAGCGGCACAGGTGCCTGATTTGACTATTGTGAGTGGATTAGCCTACGGAATAGATGTGGTGGCTCATCGGGCAGCGTTGGAAGCGGGGATTCCTACGATTATTATCCCTGCTCATGGTTTAGACCGAATCTATCCTGCGCTGCATCGCAATGTGGCTATTCAAGCATTGGATAAGGGTGGGATATTGACGGAATATACTCGTGATACAGAGCCAGAGCGATTTAATTTTGTAGCTCGCAATCGCATTGTTGCAGGTATGGCGGATGCTGTGGTAGTGGTAGAGTCGAAGCAAAAAGGTGGCTCGTTGATAACTGCAGATATGGCAATAGATTACGGACGAGATGTGTTTGCTCTGCCTGGGCGCGTGGATGATGTATGCAGTGCGGGCTGCAATGATTTAATCAAGCGGAACAGAGCGCAGTTGATTGAATGTGCAGAGGATTTGATTGCTGCGATGCAATGGGAGGTAAAACCAAACCAGCCAGTACAAACAAGTATGCTGGAATTGGTGTGTGACTTGACGGACCAACAATTGCAATTGGTCAATCTATTGCGTGAAACAGAAGATGGTTTGCATATCAACCAATTGGTAATGGAGACGCAGTTGGCGTATAATCTGGTATCGTCAGAATTGGTGATGTTGGAGCTGCAAGATGTGGTAAAATCCATGCCAGGAGGTATGTGGAGAATAAAAAAATAAAATTATTTTTGCACAATTCAAAAAAAAGCAGTACCTTTGTAGCGGAATCTGTAACTGACAATATAAATTACAACAAACGATATGAATACATTTTTGAAAAGTTTAGGTGCTATTTTAGTATTGCTGGGTGTAGTTTGCTTGGCAGTATATTTCTTTGGCGTGCAAGTAAACATCTTGTTAGCAGTAGGTTTGGTATTAGAGATTGCAGGTCTCTTTGCCTACATTTTCATTAACAAGACTTTACTCTAACACATAAGAACAGATTATTGCCGTCAAGCGATTTATGGCTGAAAACAACGACGCAATCAAACAGCATTTGACGGGCATGTACCAAGACTGGTTCTTGGACTATGCTTCGTACGTGATTCTTGAGCGTGCTGTCCCCGCTATGGAGGATGGGCTCAAGCCTGTGCAGCGTCGTATCCTACACGCGATGAAGTGTGTAGATGACGGTAAGTTCAATAAGGTTGCTAATATCGTCGGTCAAACCATGCAATATCACCCACATGGTGATGCCAGTATAGGTGATGCATTGGTGCAATTGGGGCAAAAGGATTTGCTGATTGATTGCCAAGGTAACTGGGGAAATATCCTTACGGGCGATGGGGCTGCTGCACCGCGTTATATTGAGGCTCGCCTTAGCAAATTTGCTTTGGAAACGGTCTTCAATCCGAAGACCACCCATTGGATGATGTCGTATGACGGTCGCAAGAAGGAGCCTATTCATCTACCAATCAAGTTCCCATTGCTTTTGGCGCAAGGTGTAGAGGGTATTGCGGTAGGTTTGAATTCGAAGATTCTGCCACATAACTTCTGTGAGATTTGTGATGCAGCATTGGCACATTTGCGAGGTGAGGAGTTCTTGCTCTATCCTGATTTTCCAACGGGTGGTGAGATTGACGTGAGCCGTTATAATGATGGTGAACGTGGTGGAATGATTCGTATACGTGCGAAAATTCAAAAGGCAGACGATAACAAAACGCTGATTATTAGCGAAATACCATATAGTACTACTACAGGCAAGATTATTGAGACTATCTTGCGCGCGAATCAAAAAGGTAAAATCAAGATTCGCAAAGTAGATGATTTCACGGCAGAAGAAGCCAAGATTGTTGTGCAATTGGCACCTGGCAGTTCGTCAGACAAGGCAATCGATGCATTGTATGCTTTCACAGATTGCGAAGCCAATATATCGCCTAACTGCTGCGTGGTGCAAAACAAGAAGCCAGTATTCACTAATGTGAGCGAGTTGCTTCGTATGTCGGTAGAGCATACCAAAACCTTACTGAAGTGGGAATTGGAAATTCAAAAAGCCGAATTAGAGGAGCAGTATTTCTATACTTCTTTGGAGAAAATTTTTATCGAAAATCGTATATATAAGGAAGAAGGATACGAAAATGCTCCCGACAAAGAGAAACTGATTGCTTTTGTTGATCAAGCTCTCGAACCTTGGAAGGCGCAGTTAATTCGTGAAGTTCGTCGCGAGGATATTGAGCGTTTATTTGAGATACGTATGATTCGTATCACACGTTTTGACTCAAAGAAAGCTGACGAGTTGATGCGCGATTTGGATAAGAAAATCAAAACCACTATCAAGAATCTTAAGAATCTTACCGATTATACGATAGCTTGGTTCGAGTCGCTCAAGCAGAAGTACGGAGCAAAATATCCTCGTCGTACTGAGGTGCGCAATTTTGCTAATATCAATATCAAAACCGTAGTAGAAGCCAACGAGAAATTATACATCAATCGTGCTGAAGGCTTTATTGGTACGGGATTGAAGAAAGATGAATTCCTTTTCAATTGCTCGGATATAGACGAGGTGATTATTTTCCATCGAGATGGAAAATACAAGGTGGTAAAGGTCGCAGACAAAGTCTTTGTTGGAGCCGACATTATCCATATTGACATCTTCCGTAAGAACGACCATCGCACTATCTATAATGCCATCTATCGTGATGGTAAGAAAGGTGTTTGCTACATGAAGCGTTTTGCCGTTACTGGTGTAGCTCGCGATAAGGAATACGACCTAACGCAAGGCAAAGCGGGTTCGCGCGTGATGTATTTCACTGCTAACCCCAACGGTGAAGCTGAGGTAATACGTATCCAACTCAAACCTGCCCTCCATCTCAAGAAGTTGGAGGTGATCAAGGACTTGAGTGAATTGGCAATTAAGAGCCGTACTGCACGAGGCAATGTGCTCACCAAATACGAAGTAAAATCAATCACCTTAAAACAAAAGGGTCATTCCACTTTGGGTGGACGCAAAGTGTGGTTTGATCCCGACATCTTGCGCCTCAATTACGACGGTCAAGGCGTTTATTTGGGTGAGTTTGTCGAAGAAGATCGTATTCTCGTGATTACTCAAAATGGTGATTATTACCTCACCACTTTCGACTTGACTGCGCATTTCGATTCAAATATCTTGCGTATTGAGAAGTTTGATAGCGATAAAGTGTGGTCATTGGCGATGTGGAATGCGGATTTGGGATATTACTATGGCAAGCGCTTCCAATTAGATGCTCAACTGAAGTCGCAAAACATGCTGGGTGAGAATAGCGACAGCAAGATAGCTGTGCTTTCTGATCGCGAAGAAGCCATCTTCCGCATCACGTTTGTGGATGATACCAAGCCAGATATGGAGGTGCTGATGGCTGAGTTTATCGAGGCTAAGTCACCCAAAGCTAAGGGAAAACGTTTCTCTACATTGGATGTGGCGAAGATAGAAGACATTACTCCAGAACCAGAAGTGATAGAAGAGGAGAATAGCGAAGAAAGCGATGACACCAATGATCAAGAGGAAGAGAGCGATGGCGTGGAGGATAAAGAACAAGAGGTGCAGCCTGTAGTAGATGTGCCATTCACGATTACCAACGAAGTACCTGAAGATAGCAAACCTATAGAAGAACAACTGAGTTTGTTTTAAGGAATAACCCCATTAGTTATAGTTATTAATCGTCATTTATGTTTTGGGACATAAATGACGATTTTTGTATGTATATGCTTGCAGGTTTCAAAAAAATGTTGTAACTTTGCACCGTGAAAAAATCGTTCGAGCATTCGAGCGAGATAAGAACCTGCGCTGAGGGATGGCTGACATTATTGGCGGAGGGTAGCAGACATATTAAAAAGGCGTTTATTAGCGCTCTGTTCTGACGAATCGAAATGTCGCAAGTTTCGGAAAAAGAATCAGGACTTAGCAACGATAGATGTCCTACGGGATATAAAACATCCTTAGTGCACTTTATAAGGTGTCATGCGTGCGTATATGCGCACACGTGCATTGTATGCCTCTGAAGTTGTTAAACAATCAACTAAATAATAAACGGAAGCAGCCGAAAATCCGATGAAGAGTAGGCATGTATAAAAAAACAAATTATGAAAAAGAATTATTTATTTTGGGCATTAGCACTGTGTACAAGTGTATGTCTGTCAAGTTGTGATGAAACAAAAGATCCAGATGGAAATCTTCCTGAAGAACCAAAAGGTGAGATGGAATTACTCTCTCCTGACGCACAAAAGGATCTTTTAGTGGATGTAGGTGAGGAATTACTCAACACCTTTAACCCAGAAGATCAAAGAGCTGCTGTTGAATTAGCCGATGAGTTGTACTACAAATACGAAAAATACGATTGGGATTCTATAGGTGAAGAGTTCGGAAATGAATTAGATGATATTTATTCTACTGAATTCGAATCGTTCTTTGGTATGCCACGTCGCATGATTGCTGCCATTAATGGTAAAGAGAAAGTCTCTTTGGAAGACAAAGAGATTTTGCTCACACTTTCAAAGTTTGGTCGTGTAATTGAATTTGATGATAAGACTAAAACTGTGAAAATCACAAAGATAGATGAGCCATCAATTACTGCCAAGTTCTCTGATGCAGAAGGTATCCAATGCGAGCTCAAAGTATGGGGTGAAGGTAAGGAGATAGAAGGTTCATACACTTACGAAGATGGCCATTGGGAATATCCTGAAGTATGGGATGAATCTTTGGGAGAATGGGTTACCGATTGGGAAAATGGTGAGTATATTTCTGACGGTAAACGCACTATTCGCGTAAAGGTTCCAACAACTATCAAAATGCATTTAAAACATGGAAATGAAGCATTGATTTCATTTGCATTTAATTGGGACTCCAATTTAGAGGATTATGCAAATACCTCTATGAATTTGCAAGTTATCAATTTGAAATTTGCAGAAGAAACTAAGGTTAGCACCACGGCGGCATCTGCAGTATGTTCCTTTAGTTATGGAGATAAGCCCCTCGTAGCAGCTGCTGCGAGCCTTCCTAAGTACGAATTAATATCTTGGGAAGGTGGCAAAGATATTACTGAAGAAGAAGTCGAAAATTGGTTAGAGGAATATGGTGACAAATATGCATCATTATTAGGTAAAGTTGGCGCAGGTGAAGCTAAAGTGGATATTTTGGGTAAAGTTCAAATAAAAGGTGGTGTTACTGATGGTGCAGCATTGATAGATGCCTACTACAATTGGGAGGATAAATACAATGATTATAATTGGGAAGATTACAATCGAACCTTTACATATACTTGGGTAAGTGAATCAGAATATTATGAACAAGAAGGATCTTATAATGCTTGGTGGGAAAGACCATGCTACACATTAAATGCAAAACAAGAGCAATGCAGTTTCTTAAATAAATATGCTTATCTATCAGTATATTACAACAACACGACCACAGAACAGGCAAAAGTGCTAATGGATACATACGAAGAAAATGACACATATGATCCTGTTAGCTGGATGCGTGGAGATGATTCTTATACCAATCTTCCTGATCCTATTCATTATACTTGCTATAATATAGAACCAGTAATGTACTTCCCACAAGAGGAAACCAGTATTGCTGTGATGACATATTTCAACTCTTCTAAATTCCTTGGTTTGATTGATTTGATAGAAGAGTTAGCAAATAGTTATATTGCACTTGATAAACATCATCTTATTTTTCCTGAAGATTTCGTAGTGGATTTAGATTTCTAATATCTTTTCGCTAAAGTGCAAAAAATAGTTTTGCTTTTTATTCTATTATTAGGTCACTTGTCCCTGATGGGGCAAGTGACCTATAATGATAGTGCAGTTACTTTTAATAGAGAATTAGAGGAAGTTACTGTTGTTCAAAAAAAGACACAAACTATTGTAGAGCAACGTGGCAATAAAATGGTAGTCGATATGTCTGCCATTAGTCAAATGCCTAAGTTCTTAGGGGTTAGCGATCCGATTCGTTACCTCCAATCGTTAGCAGGAATCTCTACTAACAATGAAACTTCTGCTGGTATACATATCCAAGGTTGTGATGATTACCAAACTCTGACCAGTATAAATGGAGCCCCCATTTATTACCCTAATCACTTATTAGGTTTATACTCCACTTTCATTGCACCTCACTTTTCCACCATGACGGTAGAACAAGCAGAACACAGAGGTACTATGGAAAATCGTGTTGGAGGATTGGTGAATGTGGAAACACAACACTTACAACCTCTGCGATTTGGTGTAGAAGGCAATATTGGTTTAATAAGTAGTGATGCCACATTAACGATTCCTTGTGGCAAAAAATCTGCGTTGTGGTTATCAGGACGAGCTTCTTATATAAATATGCTATATGGCAAGTGGTTACAAATACAAGGAGTAGGTCTGGGTTACAATTTTTGGGATACGAACCTCACATATGCAATCCATCCTACGGAAAATGATGAGATTGTAATTACTGGATTCTTTAGTCGTGACAATATAAATATAGCAGACTCATTAACGTTCGGTGTAGGTATTCATTGGCATAATATTGTGGGTTCTGCCTACTGGAATCATCGCCTTAATGGAGGCAATTGGCGAACCTCTATTAGTTATTCAGGATTTGATAATCATATTTCTGTAAACGCACTTGCCACCAATGTTTATACAGATGCTGGCTGGTCCTCTTTGGATGTAAAAAATAGATTAAGTAAGCGTTTGCGCCATGATATAATGCTAAACGTAAGCGCAGATTATACACATTATTTTTATCAACCATTACAATTCTCCTCTACAGGAGGTATAGGTGTAATGGAATTGCCGAAACCTAAACCTCTACGACATGGAGATGAAGCGTCAGTAGGAGTTGATTTGAGACATGGGGTAAATGAATGGTTTGCATATCATATGGGGGTACATGGGAGTATCTTTCATAGCAATCAACTCTTTTGGGGATGTGACCCACGTATTACGTTTCAATTTACTCCTGCAGAAAATCACGAAATTAGTTTGCATGCGGGCAGCTACACACAATTTTTCCACAAAGCAGGATTAACGGGTGGTGGATTACCTACCGACTTTTTTATGTTAGCGGATTCTACTTTACAAGCGGAACGTGCAGTAGGAACAAGTTTACGTTACTCAGCTTCGTTCTTGAACAAGAAATGGACGTTGCAAGCAGAAGGGTATTTTAAGCAATTATATGGTGTTGTAGAATCATTGGGAAATATTGTTCAATTGATAAATCAAGGATTTGATTACGAAAAATATCTAATTACTGGTGCAGGACGCAATTATGGATTAAATCTGATGCTACAACGCAACCAAGGTATCATCACTGGATATATATCCTACTCACTATGTTGGGCAAAACGAAAACTGCCCGCATTAGATGGAAGTCAAGAATATATCTATTCCGCAAGCCACGAAAGAAGACATGACTTAAATATCGTATTGAATGCTCGCTTTGCCAAACGCTGGACCGTGGGCGGACAATTTGTTTTGGCAAGTGGACTACCATATACCAAAGCTGAAGAAGCATATATATTGAATGGGAATATGATTTGTAGGTATTCCACATTTAATGGAGCACATATGCCCTTATATAATAGATTAGATTTGAGTTGCTCGTGTGATATTATTAAAACGCAAGACCACGAATTGGGTATTAATCTATCGTTGTATAATGTGTATTGCCACAAAAATGCACAATTTGTTGTTTATCGGGAGAATCTAAAACCTATTATGGGAACAACTTTGAGTACAATTATTCCATCAATTAGCATCTATGGTAAATTCTAACTATTCTCATATTATTTGCATTCTCCTACTGTCGTTATGTTTAATCGGCTGTGAGCCTGAGGATATGGACCATACCAAAATGGTTGTTGAAGGGTGGATAGATGCAGGTAAGCATCCTATTGTGATGTTACATACAAGTTATTCATTAGATGCTTCTTCTGATCCTGATAATACGCAGTTGTTAGATGTGTTGGAAGAACACATGGTGCTTTTTGGTAAAGTTGTATTGTTTGATGGTGAAGATTCGGTTATACTAACAGGCAGGGTGGATACGAATTATTTACCTCCTTATATATACACAACAACAAAGATGCGTGGAGAAGTAGGAAAATCATACAGTTTACATGCAACTTATAAAAATTTCTCTGCTAAATCAAAAACCATTATCCCAGAAAAAGCGATATTTGATTCTATTCGAACAAATATAAACAATCGAAAAGTAAATGTAATCGGATATGCCAATCAATTGGAAATAGGCGAGCCATACATTATTATGGCACGTACTACCAATGACAAACAATACAAGATTTGTCCAATGGGGGCATTCCGAGCCTCTCAAAAACAATTGAAATTGAGCATTAACAATCCAATCAATTTTACAGGAGAGGAAATGATGCTACAAACCTTATTCCCGCAAACAGATAGCATTGATATTGATATCAAGTTCGCGAAGGTAGGTGAAGCAGAATATCTGTTCTGGGATAGTTACATTGCTCAGAACCTTACGCAAGGGTTATTTTTTATGGAAACGCATAGCAATATCATTAGTAATATCCAAGATGGAAATGGTTATTGGTGTGGTATGGGAGCTTCTGAATATACCATTAAGTTAAGCCAAGATAGTGTCTATACATTTGATCATTGAATTGGTTTGCTTACAAATAAGGCACATTTAGGCCATAGATGTGCTACAGTGGTCGCGAAGTGGTCACGTAGCCCGCAGTCAACTTAAGCGTGACCTAATACTACCACCGAAAGCCCACAGATATCCCACGGATGTCTTTGTTTTGTTCTATGCTTGCGCTGTTTCCTCAGAGTGGGGACTCTTCGGGCGCTGCGCTCGGAGTGCGTTCCGTCGCACTCCTTCAGGTCCCGAAACCTGCATAGAATATCTTGCAAGCTACGGGGAAACACATAGATGCTAACCAAATGGTAATGGATTGGTATTGGAGTGGTTTCGAGAAAGAAGAATACTTGACTACCGTTCTTCACAGGAGTAGTCACTGTCTTTGTAGATTTGTTTTGTAGATTTAAGTAAAAAATTTGATAAATTCAATATTTTTCTATATCTTTGCAGCAAATTTATAAATATGATACTTATTTGTATTAAAAATAGGAGTATTAACCAAAATATGATCTAACTTCAATGAGTTACCTAAACGAACTTAACCCTTCGCAGCGTGCTGCTGTGGAATACAATGATGGTCCTCAACTGGTGATTGCTGGTGCGGGATCGGGTAAAACGCGCGTATTGACCTACAAGATTGCTTATCTGCTGGAACATGGAGTAAAAGCGGGCAATATCTTGGCACTCACCTTTACCAATAAAGCAGCTCGTGAGATGAAATCGCGTATTGCTGCGTTGGTTGGGGATAGTGTGGCTCGTTATCTGTGGATGGGCACATTCCACTCTATTTGTTCTAAGATTCTACGTCAAGAAGCTGAATTGCTTGGATATACTCGCGATTTTACCATCTATGATACTACAGATTCGAAGTCGGTCATTAAGCATATTGTCAAAGATATGCAATTGGACGAAAAGCAGTACAAGACAAATGTGGTATTATCTCGTATTTCCTTGGCGAAAAACCATCTGCAATCGCCCACTGCTTATAGCTCTAATCGTGAGTTTACTATGCAAGATCGCTTTGAGCGTATTCCAGAAATGTCGCGTATATATATGGAATACAACCGTCGCTTGAAAGCGTGCAATGCGATGGACTTTGACGATTTGTTGTTTTATACCAATACCCTCTTTAAGAAACACGAAGATGTGTTACGCAAGTATCAAGATATTTTCCAGTATCTGTTAGTGGACGAATATCAAGACACTAACTATTCGCAATATTTGATTGTCAAACGCTTAGCAGAACCACAGAATAGAATATGTGTTGTAGGCGATGATGCACAGTCTATATATTCTTTTCGAGGTGCCAATATCGAAAATATCTTGACTTTCCAAAAGGGCTATGAGGCAGCACAATTGTTTAAATTAGAGCGAAACTATCGTTCTACTCAGACGATTGTTAATGCAGCCAATTCGTTGATTCGTCACAATCGTGGGCAAATTCCTAAGGCAGTATATTCAGAGTTGACTTTGGGTGAGAAGCTGACGCTATGTACCTATATGTCGGATCGTGATGAGGCGCAAGCTGTGGCTTCGCAAATCAAACTATTGCATCGTCAAGGAACAGATTTTGATCATGTGGCTATCATGTATCGCACGAATGCTCAGTCTCGTGTGATTGAAGATGAACTGCGTCATTTGAGTATTCCATATCGTATTTATGGAGGTACCAGCTTCTACCAACGTAAAGAGATAAAAGATGCGATTGCCTATTTCCGTTTGTCATTAAATCCCCATGATAATGAGGCTTTTGCTCGTATTATCAATTATCCTTTACGTGGTATAGGTGAAACTACCGTGATGAAGATTCGTGAGGCATCTCGCAATGCTGCATGTTCGATGATGGAGGTGGTAAATGATCCTGTCGCCACTAAATTAGACGTTTCTGCCGCTACACAAAAGAAATTATCTACATTTGCAGAGTTAATCAGCAGTTTTGCCGCGGTGGCTGACACCTTGGATGCTTATGAGTTTGCAGACCGAGTATTGCGCGAATCGGGTGTGATGCGCGATGCCAAAGCCGATACCTCGCAAGAGGGGGTTGCCCGATTGGAGAACCTTCAAGAGATGTTGTCTGGTATCCATGAGTTTGTGGAGCAACGTATGCGTGAGGATATTGCCTTTACACCTATGGCTGATTTCTTGTCAGAAGTTAGTCTTTTGACTGATCAAGACGAGAACTTAGATGATAAGCAATCGCGTGTTACTTTGTTGACAGTTCATGCTGCCAAGGGATTAGAGTTTGGCACTACATTTATTGTGGGGTTGGAAGAAAACTTATTCCCCTCGCAATTTTGTCAAGCACCCAAGGAAATTGAGGAGGAAAGACGCCTATTATATGTAGCTATCACGCGTTCCATGGAACGTTGTTATCTAACGAATGCTCGCCAGCGCTTTAGAAACGGACAGGTGGTATTCTCTGCTCCTTCTCGATTTATCAAAGATATTGACTCGTGCTATATCCAGCAATTACAGTCTATGCAATCCACATCGTTTGTTAGCAAGTCTTATGTCAAGACTACTCCCAAACCAATCTCTTCGTCATCTACGTCTTTAGACAGCAATTCCAAGTTGGTAAGTATTTCGCGCAATGTGGGTACTTCTGCTGCCAAAACGCGCAAAGAAGTACGCTCTGAATGGAAGAAGAACGACCGTGTTCATCATAAAGTATTTGGTGATGGTTTGGTATTGGATGTCTATCGCGAGAACGATAACGATAAGATTGATATTCAATTTGATAATGCGGGTAAAAAGACACTTCTTCTTACCTATGCAAAACTCTCGCGAATTTAAAGTCTAAGGAGCATATTCCTACTCTTGAAAACCGAGGATTGTGTATATTTGTCCGTGATGGAGAATATATAGATGTCCGTTGCGCAGAATTTTAGTAGGAGTGGGTTCGTCTGGAAATAACAATGGAAAATGAGATGTACCTGTTCCACTTCGTTGGATGTGTTGCGATGTGCGGGCTGGAACAACTATGGTGTTGCTGTCCGTAGGGGTGGAATAGATTACAAGGCGCAAGTCATCTTTGCTGCCTCCGAAATTGTTGCCCGAGGTGGTAATGAGGTTACCCGCATAGTCGAAATGCATGCTACCAATAGCACTGAATGTGGTGGTATAGGTAGTGCGCAAAGATAGAGTAGGGGTATCACCTTGCCATGTAATATCAAATATGAGGATATTTCCGTCTGCATTTACCATTGCCAATTGATTCTCTTCGCGATTGAGTGCAATGCCAGCACCATTGGAGCCACTGATGAGTGTGGCATCGGTAGATGCATATTGTCGCTTGCCTTGATGGTCGTAGAACATCAGAGCATAGGTACCCGCTTGGTTAGTAAGCGTATGCTGACAGAGCCAAGCACCATGACTACAAGCTACGATGGCAAAGTTGCCATTGGTATTGTTGTCTTCCACTGCTATAACTTGAGTGGGCGCTGTCTTCCACTGGCGGGAGATAGTGCCATCTTCGTTGCCGATTTGATAGATGACAAAACCTTTTTTAGGAAGTTGGCTATACTTGCCTATATCTTCGTTCATGGCGTAAAGTTTGGTATTTTTACCAGACCCATAGATGGAAACGCCAGAGCAGGATGAGCCCAAATCGGTGTTGGTGACGGAATTGTACCATACGCCATTGTCATCATTCTGTATGCCACTAAAGAATTGTTTCTCGCTATAATCAACGGGATTCATGATGGTGATGCCGCTTTTGAGATCTCCCCAATCGGGCCAATAGATATAACCTTCGCTGTCAATAGCTGGACGACCTGTAGAATTGAATGTGATGTAATCGTTGCCTGTTGCGAATGTGGGTTGGTAGGCATAATCAAAGGCATGGATATGGCATAGTCCTACTCCCTTTCGATTAGCAAGGTAGATATAGCCGAAGTAGTCTGATTCTGGATGATTGTTAATTGCTGCATAAGCGCGAGTGCAAACCTCTCCCTCATAGATAATACCAAACTGTGGATTGCTTGCAGCAGATAGTTGTAAGCTCCAAGCGATGGTAGTGTGGGATGAAGGTAGTGCAGATGCGGGAATAGTAATGGTATTATCGCCAGATTGGAGCGGTTGAGGAATCGTATATTCGCCAAGCGATTCGCCACTGATGGTGTGGAAAAGCAGTTTGCCCGAAATAGGTTGGGTGTTGGCAAAGAAAGTGAATGTATAATCATTCCCACTCTGTGCCACACGCAAATCATATGCCATGATATGTGGGACGGTAGTAGCAGATATGGCGATATTTCCCCATAGATATGCTATGATAAGGCAGAAGATGAGTCGTTTCATACGTATATGTTAGAATTTGAATTTAACACCCGCCAAAAAGTGGATACCTTGTGTATGATAACCGTAGAAGTATTCGCTTCTACGATGGAGGTAGTCATTGAGTTGCAAGTAGGCAACCAACCAACGATTGATAGCATATTGACCACCAATATTGAGCGATATGATTGGGGCAAGTGTTTGATCGCCTTGGGTGGTATGTGCTAAGCGACTGCCTGCGAAATAATTGTCGGAGTAAATGCTCCATTTAGAGTCGATATGCACGTCCAATCGCGCTTTAATATCCCAATTAGGACGGTCGTAGATAGGCTGTTCCGCAGTCCAGAAATAGTAGTTTCCTGCTACGTTAAGTTCAAGGATATCGCGGTAGTGGTAGTGCATAGAGGCACCCACTTTCCATCGTTGGTAGTTAGTAAACCACAGATGGTAGTCTGTGACAACATTCGCATCGTTTAATATAGCCTCCATATTGCATGCGTTCATCATATACGCATACCCGCCGTAGATGTCAATGAGCATAGTGGCGACAGGGCGAATCTTGAAGCCGACTTGTGCATCAACAGGAGTGTAGGAACGTGGGGTATCCCATAAGAGTCCTGCTATAGTTTTTAGATAGCGATTGTAGCCCATGTATTCTTGCCATGTGCCAAGTCCGAACTGGCCGGTAGCATTCGCATATACATGGAAGATGTTGTCCATCATGCTCCATTCGAATTGTAGGTTGGGTGATGGTGCGAAGCTGAGGTTCTCAATCTGGCTGAGCAATTCGCCGGTACCTATGTTCATGTCAAGATTTACACCCGCATGCAAGCGTATATGCTGATTTTTAAATTCGTAGAATGGTTCTATACGAATATTGTGGCGCGGAGTTGGCAACTTAAGACCATCTAACGATGTGGTATAGAAGTTGTTTTGCACATATGCGTTGAGTCCTGCGCTATGTTGCGTGTTAGTCCACCATACATTTACTTGCGATTGGACGCTATGTTCAAATGTTTCGCGCTCTGCAAAGGCATTGTATCCAGTTTGTACTAGATATTGGACAGCAGATTTCCCTGTGGAGCGCACTCCAATCTTGGCATTAGCGTTCCACAGAGTAAGACTTCCCAAGGAGGGGTACGTGCTATAATCGTTGTTTCCTTGTACTCCAAAATATAGGTCAGCACCTGAGAAGTGACGAGTAACTATCATGCCCAATTTAGATTGTGATAGAGCATCTTTTCCCCAATACGCATCATGGTTGGCGTAGAGGTCGAGCGACATCGTCTTTTTGTGCTTGATTTGGTAGGCAAACAGCATGTGTGTGTTGCGATAGCCAAGTGCTCCCTCAATCACGCCGTTGAGTGGAGTGGGTGTGGAGAACTTAGTGGAAGAAGCGGGTAGCGCGTGGAGGTTATAGCCAATAGAGAGCGGGTTAGAGTAGGTGGAATACACTACAGGATTGAGTTGTGGGGTGTATTGGATGAAAGTAGGTGTGGTAGTGATAGCTTGTGTTTGCTCAATTTCAGGCTGATAATCGCGCTCCACAGTGACCACACGATTGAAGACTGTGTCTTGTGCTTGAGCGGTGCAAGGAATGCTCAATATCAGTACACACGCAAGGGCTATTGGATATAATCGTATCATAATGTTTCCTCCTCTGTTTCGGTAGTTGGTTGTTCGTTTTGCTGCTCTAATTGTGCAATCGCTTGCAGTTTAGTTTCTATAAGCGCAGGGATATCATCTTGTAGTTTGTAGTTGGATTGCAACGCCAATAGGTATTGCTTGGCTTGGAAAATTTCATTGCGTTCCACGTTGATATCCGAGAGTAGTATCAGGCTCTTTGCCAACCAATATTGGTGCGATGTCTGAAGTTGTGTAAAGGACATTATTTCATGTTCTGCCATATCGATGGCACCAAGGTGGAAGTAGCAGTCGGCTAATTGGTATTTCGCTTCAGCTCCCCATGCGGTGCGTACCTCTTTAGCCAGTGGTGTGAGGTCCACCACAGCCAGTCCATATTGCTTGTCATGTAAATGACCTTTAGCACGGCAGTAGAGTGCTTCGTTGCGTATGTCAGTGGTTAGATTGTCTTGCTCAAGCAACTGTGTAGCAGCTTGAATAGTGGCTGTTTGGTCACCGATATGGTGGTTGCAGCGCAAGATACCAATCATGGCGGTGAGGCGGTTGGCAGATGATGATGCCACCTCTTGCATACGTTGGAAATAATAGAGGGCGGTACGGTATTCTTGCTTGTCATAGCTCAGTTCTGCTACGCGCATGCACGCCTCCTCCATATATGGGTTGCCTTGTATATCAGCCAAGGTGCTGTATTGATCGATAGCTTGGTCGTACTGCTTGAGTTGGTAGTAACTATTGGCTGCATAGTATGTGGCATTGGTGCAATGACGTCCACCTGGACAGAAACGAGTGAGATAGGTGGTAAGTCCAGCAGCAGCTTGCGCATAATTGCCAAGCATGTATTGTAGTTCGGCAGTGACATATACGAGCGAATCTTCGCTGGTAGAAGATTGCATCTTCATGCGATTGAGTGTCTTAGTATAGGCGATATACTCATCAATCTTGTTGGTTTCTACATAAACTTGCTCCAGTCCTTCGAGGGCTGCATATGCTTCCTCTGTGCCAGGATAGTGTTCAATCGTGGATTTAAAGGATAGAATAGCTTGGTCGTATTGCTTGGTGGTACGATAGGTCATACCCAATTCCAGTGAAGATTTAGGTGCTTGATTGCTGTTAGGATATTGCTTTAGCAATTGTTGATAGGTATGAATCGCATCCTCGTTTTTATTTTGTTGCAGTTGTGCACGTGCAATCTCATACATAGCATCATCTGCATAATCCGAACGAGGATATTGTTCGATGAGCGATGTCAGCACTGTTGCTTTCTCGGCATAATGATGTAGCAGACCTTGTGCATAGCCTTGCTGCAGGATGGCGTAATCGGCACCATTACTCTTGAGTTCCGCCACTTGGTGGTACACGTCGCTTGCTTGTTGGAAATCGCGTGCTTGGAAGAGGCAATCGCCGATACGATTCAATGCGTCGGCATACGTGGTATTGGCGGTGTTATTGCCCATGGCTGCTACGTATTGGCGGAAAATTGGCTCTGCTGCGGCAAAGTCTTTTTGATTGAACAAGGCATAGGCATGCAGATAGAGAGCCGTTGTCTTGTTGGTTGATTCCGCGATATTAGGTTGCTGTAGATAGCATTGTAGTTGTGCAATCGTCTGTGGATATTGATGCAAACGGTAATGCGCTTGCGCAGCGAGGTAATATGCCTCTGTCTTGTAGGTAGATGGTTGAGTGGCGTTCTCAATCACGGCGTTTGCCCATTTGAGTACATCAATCATCTTGCCCTGTACAAATGCATCCACAGCCAATTGATAACGCAGGTGCTGCATGGTTTGCAACATCTGTTCGTTGGGTGTAGAGATGGTTTGCAATGCATCCAATGCCGATTGGTAGTTTTTGCTGGTGAGGTATAAATCTGCCATCAGAGCATATACCTTATTGATATATTGTGAGTTGGGGTACTCACGAATGAAGTCTTGGAATGCCGTCACACTTTCACCCAAAGCGGAGTTTTGGATATAGGTAGCTTGTACGTAGTTGTACATGGCTTCTTCGCGCAATTTAGGATTGATATTGTAGCGAATGGCAGTAGCGTATGCAAGTTTCGCTTTTTCGATATCTTCTAATCGCAGATAAGCATGACCGAGGTGTAAGCATGTATTTTCGGATATGGAGTCCTCTTGCAGTTGGATGAGTTTGAGGTTGTCAACAGCTTCTTGCCAATCTCGATTCATATAGTGTGACATACCGAGCAGGTACATATCGTTGCGTACGATTTCTTTCTTTGCCTCTTGTCGCAATGTGCGATATGCTTCCAGATGGCGCACGGCATCATCATAGGCAGAGTCTTGGTAGTACATTTCGCCTAACATGCGATGGAGCTCATCATTGTATTGGTTATCGGGGTAGTTCTTCAGCAACTCCTCAGCGCGTTGATAGACTTTGTCATACGCTTGCTGTGCATAGTAGATTTGCACGATGTAATAGGGGGCAATTTGCTTGTAGCCACCAAGCTGCTCAATGGAGAGAAACTCAGCCAATGCTTGTGGGTAATTCTTTTGGCTATAATAAGTATAGCCAGTGTAATAGGTAGCTTGCAATGAATATGCAGATTGTTTGTTCTTTACTCGCAACATACATGGCAGTACCTTCTCATAATCTTTTTGCTGTAAGTAAGCATAACCCAAGTAAAAATAGTACATGGGTTCTGATCTGCGTGAGAGATTGTTGACCTTTACCTTACTGAAAATCTTAATGGCATTTTTATACTTTTCTTTTTCAGTATATAGCACGCCTTGCATTGTTCGAACTTCATCTTCGTAAGTCGTGTAAGGATATTGGTCAAGATACTGTTTTAGGTTGTTTTGCGTATTAGGCATACGTTGTTCAAATTGCTGTTGAACATTCTTGAATGCCTGTTCGTAGTCTTGAGCTATTGTATAGGATATGCCCAAGACCACAATTGCTATGATACAAACAATTCGTTTCATTGGCTATAAAGTAATTATCTTCTACGGTTCCTTTTTTTGCGTTGCATGTCGCGTTGGCGTTTGCGATTGATGGCTTGGATAATCACCACCACCATGATGAGCACCAATACAACGATGATGAATATCACCAATCCGCTGCTCAGGTTGTCGCCCTTGACACGTGACCACATAGCCAACATATCCTCGGTCTTATCACCGCAGTCGTGCATGAGTGCGCAACGCTCAATAATTTTGGCATCTGGATAGAAGACGTGGTTGGCGTGCACGGAATCTGCGCCTTCGCCAAAGAAATAAGTTAGGTCGGAGGTCGCTTCAATCTCCTCATCGTTTGCCCACGCAAGAATAGTAGGGTCTGCCACCACGCTCACGTAGCCAATCTCCTCCATGTTGAGGATGGCGTTCTCGGGCATACACATATAGTTGATGAAGTAGCTGGCAGCTTTGGCGTTCTTCGCATAGATAGGGATACACCATCCGTCGAACCACACATTGCTACCCTCTTCAGGCACAAAGTATTCGAGGTTAACGCCCACTTCGCTGGCCTCATCGATTGCCCATTGTGCATCGCCTGACCAGCTGAGGTTGAGCCATGCTTTGCCTTTGGTCATCTCCTCTTTGCCGAAGTCCACTTCCCAACCTGCGATATTGTCTTTCATGCTGGTGAGGAACTCCTCTACGCGTTGAATACGCTCATCGGTCACGTTTGCCACCAACTCATCGCGGGTCACTTCGCCACGGGCAATCTCATCGCGATAAGCATAGAGTACTACTACAGAGTAGATGTCGCGGAAAGCATCTTTCATAAACACTTTACCAGCAAACTTCTCGTTTTGCAAACCGCCTAAAGAAAGTATTTCAGATTTGTCCACCAATGCGGTGTTGAACAAGATACCCGTAGTACCCCACATATAGCCCACAGTGTAGTCTGCCACGCATACACTGCTGTCGGGTGCCATCTGTTGGAATTTATCCACAGCGAAAGGAGAAACCAGTTTGGTGTAGTCGGGCGTCTGACCAAAATCCTTATTGATAGGTTGCAGCAGTCCGTTGCGCAACATACGCTCGATGATGTATTCCGATGGACAAATCACGTCGTAATCTTCTTGTCCCACCTCAATCTCGGTGAGCATCGACTCGTTGATGTCGAAAGTTTGGTACAGCACTTCCACCTGCTCTCCCGTTTGCTCGTAATACCAAGCAGGGAAACTGTTGAGCACGTTCATGTCGATATAATCGGCCCAGTTATAGACTTTGAGCGTATGCTCGCGATCAGCAGCAAAAGCGTTAGATACCAATACACAAGGTAGCACCAAAGCGGCTACAGTAAAAAATAACTTTTTCATTTCGTTTTGTTTTGTTGTTTATGGGTTCGTATATTCATTATTATCAGCAAGACCAAGATGGTCAAGAATATCAGTGAGAATAGGGGTCTGAGCTCAGGTGTCAAACCACCTTTGCGCGCGTCCGCGTAGATGAAAGTAGATAGTGTTTCCAGTCCGCTACTGCCTTTGGTGAAGTAGGTTACACCGAAGTCGTCAATGCTCAATGTCAAGCTCAGGATGAAGCCACTAATCATACCTGGCCATAGTTCGGGCATCATCACTTTGCGCAGGGCTTGGAAGGGAGTAGCACCTAAGTCCAATGCTGCTTCGTAGATGTTTGGATTCATTTTCGTGAGGCGGGGCATCACACTCAGCACTACATACGGCGTACAGAACACCACGTGTGCAGCAATCACCGTGCCCAGTCCGCGACTGAT
>CAMEKM010000006.1 GCA_945921355.1 uncultured Bacteroidales bacterium | reverse complement strand
TCGCATGTCTCGCCGAAGATTTCATCAATGAGTTTGCCTTTGCCCATCTTGTCGGTGTCCTCTACACCATATTTCTTAGCCACTTGGCGAATTTCATCTTCGGTCATGGTGCTTAGGTCGTAGCCAGTTTTCTCTTGGATAGCTTCTAAGATAGGCAGACGGCGGTATGGTGCTTTGAAGTTCACGATATTGTCGCCAATCTTCACCTCGGTAGTACCATTGACAGCGATGGCGATTTTCTCCAGCAATTGCTCGGTGAAGGACATCATCCAGTTATAGTCCTTGTACTGCACGTAGAGCTCCATGCAGGTAAACTCTGGGTTGTGGGTGCGGTCCATACCTTCGTTGCGGAAGTTACGACCAATCTCGTATACGCCTTCGAAACCGCCTACGATGAGGCGCTTGAGGTAGAGCTCGGTAGCAATACGCATATACATATCCACATCCAATGCGTTGTGGTGCGTGATGAACGGACGAGCCGATGCGCCACCAGCAATGGCTTGCAGCATTGGTGTCTCCACCTCAGTATAACCCGCTTCGTCAAACACTTGACGCATAGTGCGGATAATCGTTGCACGCTTGAGGAAGACATCTTTCACACCCTCGTTCACCACCAAGTCCACATAACGTTGGCGATAGCGTTGTTCTGGATCGGTAAAGCCGTCATAGGCTACACCATCTTTGTATTTCACGATAGGCAATGGACGGAGGCTCTTTGCCAGCACGGTCAGTTTTTGTGCGTGTACACTAATCTCGCCCATCTGTGTGCGGAAGACAAAACCTTCAATACCCACAAAGTCACCTATATCGAGCAACTTCTTGAAAACGACGTTGTACATCTGTTGCTCTGCGGTGGTAGCCGTTTCGCCTTCTGGGGTAGGGGCTTGGATATCATCGCGGCTCACATACACCTGGATACGACCTTTGGAGTCTTGAATCTCTACGAACGATGCCTTACCCATGATACGACGCGACATCAATCGACCTGCAATACGCACGGGTTTGCCCGTGTACCACTCGGCATCTGCGGTTTGCTCGTCCACGAAGGTTGACTTGATATCGGTGGAATAACCTGTAACTACATACTCATCAGCAGGATAGGGGTTGATACCCATATCACGCATCTTTTGCAGACTTTCTCTGCGGATTACTTCTTGTTCACTGAGTTCCATATCTTTTTGTCCTTAAAATATATTCGTATTATATGCGCGCACAATGCGCAATTTGGGTGCAAAGGTACAAAAATATTTACAATCTACAAAATTTACGGGGTATAATTTGTGATTTTTGAGCGAAAACCTGTAGTTATAGATAGGTTATTCGTTCGGTATAGATAAGTATATATTACGTATATGCTACGTATATAGTACGTATATGTTACGTATATCCTACGTATATGGTACGTAATTGAAAAGGGAAAGACAAGGGAATTTAAGAATTTTGAATTATGAATTTTGAATTAAGAATTTAGAGTTATGATTTGAAATATGCATAGAAATATTGCATATGTCAAAAAAAAGCAGTATCTTTGCAGCGGATTTTTGTGCATTTTGCTCAGGAATAAGGATATTTTGATAGTCTAATGCGTTGAGGTAGTGATTGTTATGGAAAAGACTATCATAAAAATAAGTATTTATGAGAAAGAAATCTTACTTAGACAACCAAGGCAAAGCATTACCTTATCCTTGGTTGATTAACACAGCATTATGCTTGGTAGGTGGTACGCAACGATTGCGCTTGAACTATTGGAATCGTCATCCCAAGCAGGCTGCGGAAAAAACGTTGCGAGATATTTTAACTATTTCGCGCGATACAGTTTACGGTAAAGAACATCATTTTGATCGTATCTTATCAGCTACAACCGCGGAGGATTTGTTCCGTCTGTATCGCCAGTATGTGCCAGTAAATGATAGCTTCGAGCCATTGCGACCATATGTGGAACGTCATAAGAATGGCGAGGAGAATGTGCTCTTCCCTGGCAAACCAGATATGTATGCCACTACTTCGGGTACTACTTCTGAGCCTAAATGGGTGCCTATGACCCATAAGTATCTCAAGGATGTATATGGCAAGATGACCCACATTTGGATTTGGAACTTCATTTGCCATCGTAGCCGTATTTTCGGAGGACATATATTTACCACCGTAGGAAAGGAATTTGAGGGATACGCTCCAGATGGTACGATATTTGGTTCCGTAAGTGGCGTGTTGGTGCGCGATGTGCCAAAGATTATTAAGAAGCACTATACCGCACCTGCTGCAGTGATGTCAATCGATGATTATGCAGCGCGCAATTACACACTGATGCGACTGGCTATGCAATATCGTGATGTGACATTGTGGGCGACGGCTAATCCGTCCACGATACTTGAGTTGCTTCGTACGCTCAATGAGAATACAGAGGAGATGATTGACGATATAGAGCAGGGTACACTGAGCTGGAACTTCGATATTTCAGAATATATCCGCGAGGAGTTGCATGCGTATATATCGCCTCAACCAGAGCGTGCAGAGGAGTTGCGTCAGCTGCTGAAGGAGCATGGGAAATTAGAACCAAAGCACTTCTGGCCATGGTTGCAACTACTTTCGACATGGAAATGTGGTAACACCAAGATCTATATGGAGAAGTATATGGACCAATTCAATTGGGACAAAACCATGTATCAGGAATTGGGCTATATTGCTACAGAATGTCGCTTTGGATTCTCGCTGGATGAAACCAACGAATCGGTGCTGTTCCCGCATTTCCACTACTATGAGTTTGTGGAAGAAAGCGAATTAGATAAGCCACATAAGCATTTCTTGCAGATTTATGAGTTGGAAAAAGGCAAGCGTTATTGTGCCTATGTGACGACTTATTCGGGTTTGTTCCGCTATAATATGAACGACCTGGTGGAAGTGGGGGGAAAGTTCTACAATACACCTACCGTACACATGGTGTCTAAGGTCAATGGTATTGTGTCGATGACGGGAGAAAAACTCTACGAACCACAATTCATTGATGCCGTACATAAGACTGAAGAATTGATGGGTGTCAAGACCAAGTTCTTTGTTGGTTTTGCCGATGTGAACGAATCGAAATATCACTTCTACTACGAGTTTGTTGACGATGATGTTGACCAACAAACGGCTGACGAATTTACAAAAGTGGTAGATCGTAAGTTGCAGGAAATCAATAACGAATACGAGTCCAAACGCTCCTCATTCCGTCTCAAAGAACCTCAAGCACATATCTTGCTCAGTAATGCCTATGCACGCTTTAAGGCCGCTTGTTTGCGTGATGGTTTCCGCGATGGTCAATTCAAGTTTAACCTGTTGATGCAAGACGATAAGCGTCGTCGCAAATTCGATCAAATTGAGCGTCAAGATACACTCTCCGACAAGATTATGGAGTGGGCAGATAACTTGGATACACGCATCAAAGGACGCCAAAAAGAGCGTGCGAAACGCCGCTCTGAACGAATCGGTAAACGTAAATAACAATAGTGCAGTGTCTATGGGCACTGCACTTATCGTATGAAACGTATTCTCCCTTATATAGCTATCATCTTTGCTATGCTCTTTTGGGCAGGGGCAGGTATTGCTGTGAAGGAAGCATTGGTGGTTTTTACGCCGCTAACACTGATTATTCTGCGATTTACTCTGGCGGTCATATTGATGTTGATATTAGGTGTCATCTTTCGCAACAATGATATCTTGCAATTGCAAAAAGTGGATAAACAGGATATTCCGCTTTTTATGTTAGGTGGATTATTTCAGCCATTTTTATATTTTATTTTTGAAACTTATACTTACCAAAGTTTTGCGTCGCCCACAATAGCGGAGGCAATGCTGAGTACGCAGCCGATTATGGCACCTATATTTGCGTGGTTGATATTACGCGAAAAAGTAACTAAAAATAATATATTTGGCATCATTGTCTCTACAATTGGTGTGTTGGTGTTGATACTTGTAGGGGTAGGGGATTTTGCTTTAGGGAATCCATGGGGTATCTTGCTCGCATTTCTTACGGTCAGTATGTCGGTAAGTTATTCTATTGTATTACGCCGTATCCCTAGTCGTTATTCGCCATTATCTATCGTGTTTTATGTGCAATTGTTTTCACTATGTTTATTCTATCCGCTATGGGGGATGCTTGAAGCCAATCAACTAATCCATCATACTACGTCCATATTACACCATACTACATCACTGCTTGCAGTTCTTTACCTCGCTATCTTTGCCTCCGTCACTGCCTTCATCTTGTTTTGCTATACAGTTCGCAAAATAGGTGTCACCCGTGCGAATGTATTTAACAATGTACGGCCTATTTTTACAGCTATTTTGATGTGGCTACTGTTTGATGAGATATTGCCCATATCAAAATGGATAGGTATAGTTCTGATCATAATAGGTCTGTATCTTAGTCAAAATAATGGAAAAAAATAACTTCTTTTAAGATTTTCTTGGTAGAATCAAAAAATATTAGTACCTTTGCACTTTGATTTGTGCACGTGCACGCGAAACGTTAAAAATATTAAAGTAGCCTATGGAAATATCTACTGCTTTGGAATCATTTCATAATTTTCTTTTTATCCTATTTATTGTAGGATTGGTGGTCTTTGTGGCATTGTACTTTGTAGATGCTGGCTATGGGAAAATGCGTACAGAAAAATGGGGACCTGCCATCAATAATAAGGTAGGGTGGTGTTTGATGGAAATGCCTGTGTTTGTGGTAATGCTGTACCTTTGGGCGATTTCAGATGTGAAATTTCAACTACCATATTTGATATTCTTCCTGATATTCCAATTCCACTATTTTCAACGTTCATTTATCTTCCCATTCCTGCTTAAGGGAAATAGTAAGATGCCTATCATCATTATGGCATTCTCTGTGGTATGGAATTTGGTAAATGGCTATATACAAGGATATTGGCTCTTCCATTTGGCACCTCAGTTTGCACCATATGCTACTTCGTGGATGACCGATTGGCGATTCATCCTTGGAACAGTGATATTCTTCGCTGGCTGGGTAATTAATATGCACTCTGACCATGTGATTCGTCATCTCCGCAAACCAGGCGACACCAATCACTACTTGCCTAAGAAAGGTATGTACAAGTATGTGACTAGTGCCAATTATTTCGGGGAGATTACCGAGTGGCTTGGCTTTGCTATTCTCACGTGGTCGTGGGCTGGTTTGAGCTTCTTCTGGTTCTCATGCTGTAACCTCGTTCCTCGTGCGAACTCTATCTACCACCGCTACAAAGCAGAATTCGCAGACGAGTTCGACGAAAAGAAATTGAAACGTATTATTCCGTTTATATACTAGTTTCATAATTCAAAATTCATAATTCAAAATTAGATGAGCAATCTATTGTTTACTGAGCACAAACTCGGTCCTATTACTTTGCGCAACCGCGCCATCCGTAGTGCTGCGTTCGAGAATATGGCATACGGCAACAAACCTAGTCAAGATCTTTACAACTATCATACTGCCGTAGCACGCGGTGGTGCAGCTATGACCACGGTGGCATACTGCTCTGTCACTCGTTCGGGTGTCTCTTTCGACGGTCAACTCTATATCCACGACGAAATCAAGGAAGACCTCAAAAAACTCACCGATGGCATTCATGCTGAGGGAGCAAAAGCAAGTATTCAGCTTGGGCACTGCGGTAATATGACCCACTTCTATACCTGCAAGTGCCTTCCTGTTGGAGCAAGTACAGGTTTCAACCTCTATTCGCCAACTTTGCATCGCGCACTGAAGAAAGAGGAGATCAAGGAGATTGTCAAGGCGTTTGGTCATGCGGTGGACTTCTGCCGTGAGTGCGGTTTCGACTGCGTAGAGATTCATGCAGGTCATGGTTATTTGATTTCGCAATTCCTCTCGCCATATACCAACCATCGTCGCGATGAGTACGGAGGTTCGCTTGAGAATCGTATGCGCTTTATGAACGAAGTGATGGCAGAGGTGATGGAGCATGCAGGTGACGATATGGCTGTGGTGGTGAAGACTAATATGTACGATGGCTTTAAGTCGGGTTTGAAAGTCGAGGAGTGTATCAAGATTGCACAAGAGATTGAGAAACATGGTGTGCATGCGCTTGTACTCACCGCAGGCTTCGTGAGCAAAGCACCTTTCACCGTCATGGGTGGTGCTATGCCTATCAAAACTTTGGCTCACTATATGAACCCATGGTCATTCTGGTGGTTGCGCCTTGCATTGCGTTTCGTGGGTCATTTGATGATTCCTACTGTGCCTTTCAAAGAGCTCTTCTTCCTCGATACGGCTAAGCAATTCCGCAAAGCACTCAAGATGCCACTTATTTATGTCGGTGGTATCATGGGACGCGAGAACGCAGAGACAGCGCTGGCTGAGGGGTTTGATTTTGTGCAGATTGGACACGCTCTCGTGCGCGATACCGACTTTGTGAATAAGATGCGTGAGGAGCAGTATCATTCAGAGTGCAAACGCTCTAACTATTGCGTTGCGCGCATGTATTCATTAGATATGAAGTGCCACGAGTGCGATAAGGATATCCCTGCATACCTCAAGAAGGAGGCTCTCAAGTACGAACAAATGTGGTATCCTAATTCTAAATAGTTACTTGTTCGTTTCCTGCCGCTTACCTGACAAACACGGCAACGACACGGCAACGAGACGGCAACGACATAAGGTTTAATCAAGGAATTACAAAGACAACAACGAAATAATGTTAGCATTAGTTACAGGTGCATCGTCGGGTATTGGATTGCAGTATGCTACTCAACTCGCGCGTGATTATCATACCGATTTGCTATTGGTAAGCAATCAAGAGGAGGAGCAGAAGCAGGTAGCAGCAGAATTGGCTGCTCAGTATGGTGTGAAGACCATTCCGCTTTATGCTGACTTGTCCCAGCAAGACGCTGCGGAACAACTTCATCAGTACTGCAAGGACAATCACCTTGTTGTAGACATCCTCATCAACAACGCTGGTGTATTCTTCTTCAATCCCTACTGCGAGACTTCTATGAAGCGCATTGAGCTCATGCTCAACCTGCATATGATTACGGTGGCTAAACTCACTCGTCTCTTTGGCGAGGAGATGATTAACCGCCAACTCACTGCAGAAGAACAAGCTCAAAAACTCTGCCGTAAACCACGCCGAAAGGGTTATATTCTCAATATGTCCTCCATGTCTGCATGGATGGCTATGCCGGGTATCCAGACTTATAATGCGACAAAGGCGTTTATCTATAATTTCTCCAAGTCACTTTGGTATGAGTTCAAACCTAAGGGAGTGAATATCACCGTGATGGCTCCAGGGGCTGTGGATACAGCTTTGTTTGGCTTGGCACCTCACTTGCGTCGTTTGGCAGTGAATCTGACGGTATCTATTCCACCAGAGAAATTGGTGAAACGCGCCCTGAAGAAACTCTTCCGCGGTAAGAAAGCCGACACTCCAGGTGTAATCAACCACCTCTGCACACCATTGCTCAAGCACACTCCCGACTGGTTGGTGTTCTTAGCAATTAAGTTCGTAGGAAAGTTCCAAAAATAAGATAAAAAATAAGGTATGCGCACATACCTTATTTTTTATCTTCCCAGAGGAACTTCATCCAGTCTGCCATCTTCTGCTCTTGTGGACTGCCTTGTGCGTGCCATAGTTTTGTGTCTTGCAACAAATCGGGCATAAACTGTTGCTTAACAAAATGGTTCGGAAAATCGTGTGCATACTGATATCCATCTCCATAACCCAATTCATCCATCAACTTGGTCGGAGCATTGCGCAGATGCAATGGTACGGGCAGATTGCCTGTTTTCTCGACCAATTCTAATGCCTGATTGATAGCCAGATAAGCAGAATTAGACTTTTGTGAGGTGGCGAGATATACGGTTGCCATCGCCAAAGGAATACGTCCTTCTGGCCAACCAATCTTCTGTAAGGTGTCGAAGCAAGCATTTGCCACTAACATCGCATTTGGATTGGCGAGTCCAATATCTTCGCTTGCTGAGATGACTAATCGGCGAGCGATAAACTTGGGGTCTTCGCCTGCTGCTACCATTCTGGCGAGCCAATAGAGTGCTGCATCGGGATCGCTACCGCGGATAGACTTGATGAAAGCGGAGATAATATCATAATGCAGTTCGCCGTCTTTATCGTATGCCACAGGATTCTGCTGTAACTGTTTGGTGACAGTTGCGTTGTCAATAACTTTGACACCCGAGTTGGTGACTAATTCTATGATATTGAGCAATTTACGGGCATCGCCTCCTGAGTAGCGTAGAATACTCTCTGTTTCGCGCAATTCAATATCAAGGCTACGGATATATTCGTCTTCAGTAATGGCACGCTTTAGAAGTTCCAGTAAATCATCTTTCTCTAGCGATTTGAGAACATATACTTGGCAACGGCTGAGAAGAGGTGTAATGACTTCAAATGAGGGATTCTCTGTGGTGGCACCAATCAGCGTGATGGTTCCATCTTCCACTGCACCTAACAAACTATCTTGCTGCGACTTAGAGAAACGATGAATCTCATCGATGAATAATATTGCTCGTCCGACTCCTGACTCTCGATTCCCGAATCCCGACTCCCGACTCCCAAACAGCCCGCTATTCATTGCAGCGTGGCGCTTAGCTTTATCAATAACCTCGCGCACTTCTTTCACGCCACTGGTGACCGCGGATAGGGTATAGAACGGACATTCTAATTGATGGGCGATGATACGTGCTAATGTTGTTTTGCCTACACCTGGAGGTCCCCACAATATGAATGATGATAGATTGCCATTTTCTATCATTTGACGAAGAATTGCTCCTTCTCCTACAAGGTGCTTCTGCCCAATGTACTCATTAAGTGTCTTTGGACGTAATCGTTCTGCAAGTGGTAGCATGCGCGTTTAGGGTTTAGAGTGATGTTATAAGCTACGCATTTTCTCAATTTCCACATGGTGTTCTTGGGTGGAAAGTGGGCGGATATGTGTTTCTGTACGGATGTCAGTATCTTCTTTATACACCAAATAATGATGTTCGCAGCGAGCTGCTACTTGAGGTAAGTGGGTAATAGTGATAACTTGCCTTGATTGAGCCATCTGGCGCATAATCTCTCCCATTTGACTTGCAATAGCACCACTGACGCCTGTATCAATTTCGTCGAAGATTATCGTTGGTAGTCCATTGTTGCTTGCAATGAGTGCTTTGATACATAGCATTAATCGACTAATTTCACCACCAGAAGCCACTTCTGCGACACGGCGAAGCGACTGGTTGAGATTGGCAGCGAAGAGGAATTGTACATTGTCTTTTCCTGTCTCGGTAAAGTCGTTGTTGGGCTGAATATCCACTGCTACTTTGGCGTGCGGTACACCTAAACGAACCATATCTTCCATAAGGCGAGAGGCTATCAGGTTACAAGGTGCGAGACGAGATGCCGTAAGTGCTTCTGCTGCGATGGACAATGTGCTGTGTGCTGTATCCACCTCTGCTTGCAGACGAGCAAGATCTTCGTCGATATTTTCTATCCGTTGAATTTGTACAGCGAGTTCATCGCGTAGCGTAATCAATTCATCTATAGTCTGTACACGATGCTTCTTCATCAATGTTTGGAGTATACTGATGCGCTCTTGCACTTGCTCCAAACGCATTGGATCACGTTCGGTGTGGTCGTAGAGACGTTGAATGTCGGATACAATATCTTTGAGTTCTATCTCAACACTATCAATGCGTTCGGCAAGTGCAGAATCCGCATCGGATAGTCGGGTAGAGTGGATTAGAGAGAGTGCTCCATTGTCACTATCTAATTGCTGTAAGGCTTGTGCTAACGCGGTTTGTATCTCTTCGGCATGTGCAAGTCGGTATTCTTCTTCTTCCAATTCTTCCAATTCGCCAGCAAGCAATTGTGCCTCTACAAGTTGAGTGTGCTGCCACTGCAGATAATCGGCATCCGCTTGCGCCTTTTTAGCAAGGGCTTGTGCCTCGCGTAGAGCAGCTATTGCTGCTTGGTAGGAGATATAGGCTCTATTGTAATCCTCGCGCTCGGCAATATTGCCTGCGATAGCATCTACTACTTGTATTTGGAAAAGATCATCACCAATCATTAGGCTCTCGTGCTGTGAGTGGATATCTATCAGCTGACGCGCGAGGGCTTTGAGCTCTGCTTGAGTAACTACTTCATCATTTACAAATGACCGCGAACGCCCATTGGCACTTAATTCGCGACGGATAATGAGATCTTCGCCAAAAGTGGCTTCTATCACGCATCGTTCTTCACCTTCTGTGATGCTTTTGATATCAGCACGTGCACCCATCACAAGGTTGAGTGCACCGAGAATAATACTCTTACCAGCACCCGTCTCACCTGTCATAACAGAGAACCCCTCATGGAAATCAATATCCAAGTGAGATATTAGTGCATAGTTACGTATGTGAAGATGAGTAAGCATGTCTTTTACAAATAATTTGCAAAAGTACAACTTTTTCTTGAATTATGCAATACCTATTGTGTTCCTATTTCAATTTTGTGCCTTGGAGGGTGTATATTTCACCGTTGCGTAGGATGTATATCATGCCATTACGCATGATTTTGGTTGCTGTTTCTTGTGGCTCAGTAGGTATTAAGACAATGATGTCTTCGGTGGTTGAACCTCTATCTACTGAAATACGTGCACTCATTTGCATTGGTGATGATTCTTCCGTATCAGCCAATTGGAAATATGCACGCATACCATTCATATTAGCAGTTACGTTTGGCCATGCTAATATATTGTTGCTTGTCAAGAATAATACACTTTTATCTCCTCCAAAGAGGGTTACTGGAGATAAGATACCATTGAATGTTACAACATCAGAACCATCTATAGTGCCTTCCGTGGTGGCAATTATTACGTTGTTAAATTCCATAGGTAGAGTGATGTCGGTAGTAGGTTGAATGAGATAAGGCATACCTGCTATCAATTCAGAAGTTTCCGTAAACTGTAGATTAATATCTTGTGTAGTTTCGGTCTCTCTAACTTCTACATTACTCAATTCTAATAGCTCTGCTCCAGCCAATGGTGTACCATCTAAGGTTGCTAAATCGAATGGCAAGCATAGGGTATTGTACATACCAGATGTCAATGTGCGGAATACACGGACATTGGTAGTTTGGTCGATTGCATCATTGAGTTTGCTGAAGTTGTCTTCTGTATCACGCAAATTGAGTTTCTTATCGATTACTTGCGCCTTTTGTGCAGGTACGAGGCAAACGTTGTCTTCAGTAGGAACAGCGAATTTATACATTTTTTCTGTCCAGGCTGAAGCTACATACAAGTCACCTGCATAGTCAAAAGCAATACCATCAATATTTGTTTGATAATTACTACCTAATGGCTCAGTTTTTGCAAACTTTGTGAGGGTTGGTACGCCATTTGCATCATAACTAACTTTAAATAATTGTACTACTCGACCTCCACCAAATGCTAGAATATCTTCTCGTTCATTATATGCCACTTGTCCACGATAGGAGGCATTGGTTGTGCTACCACTAGTATATGTTTCTAATAGCGTGTTGTTAATCGAATTGGTAATACGAAAATCTCCTTCTCCATTAGCATTGACATGTGAAAGTGCAACGAAGCCATCAAAATTGCTTCGATATTGTGCTATCCATAATCCACCATGTCCATCTGAAACGATAGAGTTGTCAAACGATGCCCAACCATATGCTTTTGAAAATTGGGTAGCAACACCATCTTTTATTTTATATATTCTACCTGTAGAACCATTATTATAGTTTGCATCATTCATTACGTATAAAGTTCCCTCTTTATCGAAACATAATGAATTAACTATAGTAATATCTCCCGCTCCCGCTACCAAATTGGTTGCAGCACCTGCAAAATTCGCAGGATCCATTGCATAGGCACCTGTGGCTGAATTGAGATAGTAAGCAAATGCTACCTTATGCGTAACTGGGTCAACAGCGATACGATGCATCTGTTTGCGAACAGTGGTGACCGTAATACCATAATTTGTGTTTATTGTAACATTGGATGGAATGATACCAACGTTAGTAGTTGGATTTTGTTCTTCAAGCAACGGATCATATACAAATAAACCAGCTTTTTGCGTTGATTCGCGATTAGTATCCGCATTATCACCACTTGTTGCGGCAGCTACATATAATTGTCCAAAATAATCGGACTCAGGATTATTATCTACGGCTACACCTTGAGGGCAGTAAAATTTGTATTTACCTGTATTTTGATCGGTTATTTCTACAAGTGTAGCAGTTTCTTTGATTGCATCCGCGTGGAGTTCGACGCCCCAATTTAATCGGATATTTGGGGTAGGGATGTTATGTTCGGAGAGGGTGATGGTATTAGCACCTTTTGCTACGTAATCCAATTGATATCTTCCCACTTCATTTCCTGCTTCGTTGAAGAAGACGAGGTATGCATCTGTGGCATCAGCTACTGACTTGAAGTTGAAGGTATGGGTGTCGATATTTGAAGTTAAGCGCAAGTCATATGCCCATATACGTTGTGCTTCTGAAACCATATAACCATAGACATTGACTATGCATGTGTCGGAATATCCGCCATCTACGGTGGTAGCAATCACTTGCGTCTGTCCTGATTTCTTGCCAGTAACCACTCCATTGGCTACCGTAGCAATCGTAGCATCAATGGAACGCCATGTGACTTCTTTTTGTGAAGCATCATTAGGCGAGATGGTAGCTGTTAGAGTAGCTGTTTTATCAATACCCAAGCGGATACTTTCTTGATTGAGTGCTATACCTGTTACACGAACACCCAAACCATTTTGACATGTTACGGTCAACGCTTTACGTGCAGGAATAAGTGTTTGGTTGTTGTTGGTAGGGATAGTAAATACGGTAATATCTTCTGTTTCTCCTGAGCATATAAGATTACCTGCATAATCAAGATGCATTTCGCGAATAGAAGCCAAATCTGTTTCATATGTATAGCGAAGGGTCATGTTGGGTTGATTGTCAATCCAAGTGATATCCCATACCATAATATTTCCCGATTCATTAACGAAATACAAAACCTTTTCATCGCTACTTAAGGCACAAGCACCAGAATAACTACCATTAATTTGTTCCACATACGGGGTAACTGCTGAATTCAGTTGTATATTACCATTCCAATCATAGAATTGCAGAGCCCTTGCACCATCATTATTTTGACCACTAGAGCGTCGAGTGGCAATCCATACTCCATGAGAACATCCTAAAGGGTACCCGTCAATGGCTGCCATACCAGATAAAGCAAAATTGCTAGATGGTGCTTTATCCCATGTATGTGCATAAATACCACTGGATTTGCCAATATTATAGATGGCTAAAGAAAGGCTTTTTAATGTACTACCGCCATCTTCGTTTATTGCTAACAACTTAGCATCTTTGCCTGTACCATAGATAGATAATCCAATGCAACTTGAACCTACTTCTATATTACCATTCTTTATTAAACCACCAGATTGACGTTCTCCAACAAAAAACTCGGAAAATGTACCTGATAAATTAGCAGGATCTGCAACCAAAATTCCTGAATAATCATCAGAACCATCAGCAAACCATACGTATCCTTGATCATCTACATAACTGCGATATATAGACCCGATGATGCTGCGTCCGCCTTTATATGCCGTGTTATTGATACGGATATAATCTGGCTTAAATGCATATAAGCCATTATTTGCATTATTGGCTCCTTGACGTTCTGCGATATATAGATATTGAAAATATGGGGATTCGGGTGAATTATTGATCGAAATAAATGGGCGAGTAAAGTTATAATCGGTTGTTGAATATACTTTCTGCCACTCCTTTACAGGGTATGTTTCTAAATCTACAGCCCAATTCAATACTTGTCCGTTTGTGCCAGGCAAGTCAGCCGCTGGAATAATGAAACTATTTTCGCCTTTAACCACATTATTCAAAGGTAATGTACCTACTGAATTTCCCGATTGGTTATCATAGAAGATGATATTGGCATTAAGCGCATCGGTATTTGCATTGAAAGTAAATTCATAGTTACTACCATTGGATGTTACATTTAAATCATATGCACAAATATGTGGAACGACAGGGATAACAACCCCTTTATTGGTAAATGCGCTTAATAAATTGTCTTTGAGCAGATATAAAGTAATGTCTTCATTTTCTACTAATCCAGCAGCCATAACGTAGGTTGGAGTAGTGGCATCTAAAGTAGTATTGGTAGTTTCAATCAATGTGGCATTATTAAGACCATTGGTAATGTTGTATAATTCTACACCAATGTTATTGCCACTTCCATCTGTTTTAGGTGCTACCATCAGTGGCTTGCCTGAATATGTAATATAGTTGGCTCCATACTTGATAGATGGGGATGTTCCTATAAAACTTGGCTCGGAGCCAGTAGAAGAAGTGGTAAAGGCAAATTCAAATGCTGGTTGCGTTTTTGATGATAAGACATAGCGATTGCTACCTCGTGGAGAAACTGTTAGTTGGTGTTCTGCACCATATTTATCATCGGCAGCAGAGAACTTATTGGCATTGTCTCCTGTATTTGGGAAATTGTTGCGCATTTCGCTACTATATTCACCATTGGCTATTTGATAACGCACCAAGCGCATGTTTTTGGCAGTTCCTGCGGTGGAGTATGCTGTGGTGAGAATCGTTCCGCTATTAAATGAGCCTGAATAAGCAATGGTACTACCTGTCATTGCATGAAGGTAGTTGCCAGAAGTTTCGTTTGATGCACGTGAGAACCATTTGCTACCAGTCCATGTGTTGCCGTTGCGTGTCCATTTGTATAGATTCCATGTGGTAGATGATCCATATTGACCAATATGGCATACGGTATCCATACTACAACCAATCAACACGCTATCTGATGTCAATGCGATATCGCTCAGCTTGTAGCCTTCTGGAGAATTAACTACACAGAAGTTGGTTGGTAATTCTGCCATGACGGTGTGTGTAGTAGGATCAACAGCAAGCAGGGTAGGGTTCTTGCTTGCATCTACTGCCAAGATATACATCACTCCATTTCCGTATATAGCGCGGCGAATGGTCTTGCCTGTGATTGCATTTCCAATCGATTGATTGACATATGTCTGCTTCATTCCGATGTACTCAGCAACAATACCACCTTCACTATCTCCGCTGACGTCTGGCTCAGTGCCTATACCAGGAGTGAGGAATATCTCTGGGTAAGTGGTCTTATCTGCTGTCACTGTGACCGTTGTTTGATAATCTTCGTAGCCACTCTTGTGTACCGAAATGCTATAGGTTCCTGGTTCGAGGTTTTCGAACATGAATATACCATTGTAGTTATTATCGGTAGTATAGTATGGTTGGTTGGTCAGTTGACGCTTTACATATGGATAGCAGTTACAGCGAATTAGCTTGCCACTGGAATTGCGCAACACTACTTTAGCGCCATTGATAGGTAGATATTTGTCATTTGATACGTTATGAGGTAAATAAAGTGGATCGTTGGTTAATGTTTCTGCTTTTGTGCGAATATATCCCATGATATAGCCTACAGTCTCTTTAGGTTTGCCATAGTAATCCATGATACCACGATAGTATCGGATTCCCTCTTGACGACACCAATCGGTATTTAATGCACGGTGACGGGCTGGGCTATACGTATGGAAATATCCTTCGGATAAGAAACCTGGAATACTATGTTTTAATGCACCCAAATAACCATCAGTAGCTGGGGAGTTGTAGAAAGTGAGGTCGCCTGCTATATACGGATTGGTAGGAGATTTAGCTGATGTAAATTCAGGTCCTCCACCTTGAGTTTTTGCTGTTGTGTAAAATACTTCATACAAGCGTGCTATTGAAGCTTTAGCCATTTTGTCGCTGTTGGTGACTTTTGGGCTACCTGTTTTGCCTCGATATAAGATTAAAGGATAGTTGGCAAAATTGGATGTACCATCGGCATTTCCAATAGGTCCAGCATTTGAGTGAATGGAGATATAATAATCGGCATTGTAAGCCTCAGCTTCGGCACATATGGTTGTTAATGCTTTATTATACGTCTTATCGTCACCTGCATATGGATATGGACCACTTGCGCGACGTGATAACTTGACATCAAATCCACCAGCAGCAAGCAGTTTTTCTTCCAAGGCAAGTGCTTTCCATAGATTGGTGTTCGATTCGTAGAACCCCAATGTATCAGGACGCCCTGATGATAATGCAGGGTAGGGAATGGTGGCTTGTGGACGACAGCTGGGGCCCCAACTACCATGACCAGGGTTGATATACACTCTGATATTCGCCGCAGATGCTGTAAGAGTTGCTATTGATATGAATACGAGTAGGGATTTGATAAATATCATACGTATGATAATTATTTAATTCTATTTCCTTGGATGGTATATACTTCTTCTCCGCGAAGGATATACAGATTGTTGTTGTATATTACTTTTTTGATTTCGGTTTCTGTAGTGGTGATATTTTCCATATCGGTAGTTACCGTAGGTTCTCTCCTTATATATGCACGTGTGCGCGCGGAAAGGAGACTTTTGTCATTGACCTTGAAGTATGCACGCATACCATTCATGTTGGCAGTTTCATTTGCCCAAGCAAGATTGTTGTTCTCTACCAAGAAAAGGATACTCTTGTCGTCGGCTTGCAATGGAGTAGGGTGGAGAATACCGTGCATAGTGACTGCACCTTGTGCTACGTTACTACCAACTGTGGTAGAGATGGTAACATTCTTAAACTCCATAGGTGCCGCAATGTCGGTGGCTGGCTCTACCAAATATGGTTTGCCTGCCTCGATAGCATTTACCTCTTCGAAGTTGAGGAATATCTCTTTGTTGGTGGTTTCGTTTTCTACTGTTGCGCCATTGTATTGCCATACGGTAGCGTTCTCTAATGGAGTGCCAGTGAATGATGCTAAAGAGAATGGCAAGCAAAGGGTGTTGTACATTCCTGCTTTGAGGCTACGATATACGGATACGTTTGTAGTTTTACTATTCAAAGCAGTTAATAGTTCTTCGTTGTTTTCAGTGTCGCGGAGTACAACCTCGTGCATCGTTACTTTCCAAACAGCAACAGCAACTGTAGGACAGAATTGATAGATATAAGCTGTGTTCTCATCAACTACTTGTACGTTGAGCCAGTTAGCAGCTAAATTCTTGTCAGTTTTGTTCTTAGCGTAGAATGTTTCTTCAGATAGGAATTTCTTATCTGTCATGTTGTAGATATTCCATTCGCTATTGTAGTTAGTCGTACCTACATTGTATGCCCAGAACTCTTTACCTCCTAATTCGAATGAGCAACCGCCAAGAGTACCCATCTTAATGCTTGGCAAGGCAAATGCTTGTGACTCATTAGTAAGAACATTGATAGCGTTAACACCATTAGAACGACTATGTGCAACCAAGTTGCCAAAGATATCTACCATTACATGGTTTTGTGAGTTACCTGCGGTGATATTGTCACCTACTACATCCACAGTTACATCTGCTTCGGTAGCAGCACCATTGGTGATCTTGACGCGGTTAACCACTGTTGTATTTTGGCAGTAGAAATATACATATCCACCTTCTGCACTGAAGATATTGCCTGAAGCAGAAATGAAATCACAGCGACCAGTGACAGGTAATTCAAAGTTTATTACTTTTGGAGTAGTTTCGTCTTTTCGGAAGATACTTATTTGAGTAGGAGAATCATAGAAAATACTTGAACCGCTACGAACAATCAGATTTCCAGCTTCATCCACAGCAATTGGTTGATCACCTGCAGGATCTGTGACAGTACTTCCTAATTGTGCATATAGTTCAGAACCTGTCTCTGTATAAACATTAATTGTGGCATTCAAACGGTCTTTCATATAAATCTTTCCATCCCATCCTACTGCCTGATGGCCATTATTGGTAGAAGCAGGCACATTGGTGTTCTCCCAAACTTTCTCAATAGTAAATGTAGGCTCTACTACATATTCCTTTACAAAGTATGCGGAGAGCGCCTCATTCTTGGTCATTGTGATGTTGCGTGGGTTCTCGGTAGAACGGTCACTCCAATAGAGAAGTTTGTAACCTGGTTTTGGCATTGCGGTCAGCGTCACCTCTGTACCATAATAATATGCACCTGCGCCACTCACAGTACCTTTATTTTCGTCATTGGTCAATGCAACCACTGTGTATTGGAAGTGAGTTCCTTCATAAGCACCTGCATATGTTTTTTCTCCACGCTCTGTTCCCTCAATATCAGTCAGCACATCATCCAAACGATCTACGGATAGATTAATGTCACCATCTGAACTACCAGCCAAAGACAAATCACAATTAGCAGCATCTGTAAATGTTACGTTTGTCCATTTAGAAGTTGCAGCTTGAGCTGGATATGAAGTCTCTAAATCAGCGAAAGTCATGCAAGAAGGAGCGGCAGCAACAATAGCAGCATTACCTCCGTTGTGGAAGAACACGTTACCTGTAACATTAGGATTCAATCCTCCGCGAATCAAACTAACATTAGCAGTAGTTTCTTCACAAATAAAGATATTGTTCTGTACAGGATATTGTTTTGAACCAGCTAACCAAAGGAGAGTTATGGCATGTGTTCCGACAAGCGCAGTACCTGGAGCATAAGTAAGTTTTGGCATGTAGAAAGTATTGTGGCGAACTACGCAAGAGTCACCGCAACGAATTCCTAACAAACGAGATTCTACTGTTGTTGTTCCAGAAGCCAACGCATCGTAACCTGCGAAGTAGTTATTTTCAATTACCCAAACAGTTGCACCACCTGACGCAGTAATTGTTTGCAATCCATATTCTCCTGCATTGGTATTATTTGTAGAGTTTTTGATAAACTTATTACCCGTCACATTAATGACACCTTTCGCGATATTACCAAAAATTCCATGGCACAAATAACCAGATGCCATATCTGACATATCAAATGTACAACCTTCTATGTTTAATCCATTTACTCCGTTCAAGAACATACCTCGTGTATGAGCCTTGATATTACAATTGCGAATAGTAATATTAGCAGGATACCCTGCTGCAGAGCTTGCTTGAATGCCATTAAAATATACTGTTTGAGATTTTGAGGTATGTGTAGCTTCCAGCACACAATTTTCTACAAGACAATTTTTAGGTCCTACATCTTTTGAAGTTGAGCCATATTTTTCAGAACGAAATGTTAATGCGTAGTTCGCACTTGCAGTACCAGTATTTTCAAGAATACAATTCTTAACTACACAATCTTGCACATCACCATAAATCAAAAAGCCAGTACCCCACTTGCCTGTAGTAATTTTCAAACGAGGTGTCGTTTTGCCTTCGGCAGCACCATCAACGATTACATTCTTTGTAGGAACAGAAGCCCAACCGATGGTAGTACTAGGAGTCATAGTCATATCACCACCAATCACAAAAACACCAGTAGGACCAACGTTGTCTTCTGTAGTCGTGTAAGTAATTGTACGATCCTCATCCTTGTCAGGACGGATGGTCAATGTGTACTCAGATTTGTTGACAATACCCGTGTTGATGGTTTCTGTCAAATCTGTACAAATAAGTAATGTCACATCACCTGTGAATTCAGCTGCCTTAATTGCCATACCAGCTTCAGCCATTGATGCGTAATTATAAGTACCACCTGTACCTACGGTATAAGTACCGCTCATTTGTGGTGCTTGCGCAAACGAGAATAAATTCATTGCGAATATCGCAACTAAAAATAGTGTAATTTTTTTCATGATTTTTATGTTATTAATTATTTAGCTAAATGTTGTTTTTTCACGATAATAAGCTCGTCTTTTTTTACCTAATAGTAGAAAAAAATAGATGCGCAAACGTTTTGGGGGCAAAATTACTATTTTTTTTTGAATTATGCAAACGTTGACGAAAAAAAGTGTGTTTTTTTTGTGGGTTCTATATGGTCTTGTTTCATTATAAGATGCCCTGTGTGCGATGGGAGATTCGGTGTTCCTTGGTTATTAACAGGGTTATCTTACGTGTATCCTACGTATATGTTACGTATATCCTACGTAATTGATAAGGGGATGGAAGCCTTCGCTCCTCCCCAAAACGCCACGAGCGTTTAGGGGACCCCTTAACGGTTCTCGTTCGTGACAGATGGCACAAAAAAAAGAAGAAGAGGGCAGAAACCCTCTTCCTTCTTTTGAGCCACTGGCCGGACTCGAACCGGCGACCCACGCATTACGAATGCGTTGCTCTACCAACTGAGCCACAATGGCAACACGTCGGAATGTGCTTGTCGCATGAACGACGCTTTTAGCGTCCTTGGGGCGACCGCCATTCCTCCTTTTAACCAAAACTCACGAAGTTTTGGTTAGTATTTCAAGGAGTACAAATCAAACTTCGTGAGTTTGATTTGAGAGCGGAGGTATCGAGCACTTTAATTCCGCAGAGCGGGATTCTGTGTGCGAGATTACCGAATGCGGGTGCAAAAGTACTGCTTTTTTCGGAAATATGCAAATTTTTTTGCGTATTTGAGCAAATTTTTGTAATTTTGTCGGCGGAAATAAGAAATTAGTATTATGAAACTGAATTTTAATACCGTCAGAGAATTTCTCAAGACAACCCTCAATCTGACTAATGACGTGGATATTCCTGCTGCGAGCGAGAACATCCGAAAGAATATCCCCTTTCGTGGACCGAACGTATATATCCTCTTTGTGGCTATCATCATAGCCAGCGTGGGACTCAATGTCAACTCCATACCCGTCATCATCGGCGCCATGCTGATCTCACCCCTTATGGGACCTATCACAGGACTCGGACTGGGATTAGGAACCAACGATGGAGAATTGGTGCTGTTCTCCATCAAGAACCTGCTGATCATGGTAGGAATCAGTTTGCTGGCAGCCACGCTGTACTTTATACTCACTCCGCTGGAAATCGACAACCCAACCGAGCTTTTGGCGCGTACACGACCTACGATATATGACGTGTTTATCGCTTTGTTTGGCGGTTTGGCTGGTGTGCTTGAGACTGCTCGCAAGGAGAAGGGTACTGTGATCTCTGGCGTGGCGATTGCTACCGCCTTGATGCCACCACTATGTACGGTAGGGTACGGAATAGCCAATCTGAGTTGGCGATATACCGTAGGAGCGCTGTTCTTGTTTAGCATCAACTGCATCTTTATCGCCATGGCGGCATACCTGATGGCAAAGTTCCTGAAGTTCCCCGTGAAGACCGTGGAGCAACATCGTACGAGGTTTTTTATCCTATCGTATGCATTGGTGATCCTGCTGGCAGCAACGAGTATCTTCACAGGATATCATGTGATTCGTGAGAATGATTTTACGAAGATGGCTAATCGATTCGTGAAGAAGAATCAGAATATCGGCAAGACCTATATCTATGATTCACAGGTGAATATAGAAAGCAAACCGTATATGCTGGAGTTGCGATTGGCTGGTGAGACACTCAATGAAGACACGAAGGAGATGCTGCTGCGCGATGCGGAGAACTACGGCATCATGCGTTCGCAAATCGTGATACACGAGGATGCGACGGTACAGGTGGACCGATTCAATGAGACGGAAATCGTCAAGAACTTGATGGCTACCAATGCAAGTAATGTCCAGGTGCGCGATGATTCGATCAAAGTGCTGAATGCGCAGATAGCCCACTATAAAGAACAAGAATTGCCCGCCAAGCAGTTGGCAGAGGAGTTGCAAGTGCAACTGCCCAGCATCATGCGTCTGACATTGGCTAAGGGGACTGCCTTGGAGCAGAATATGGTGATGAGCGAGAAGCAAGTGGTAGTGGTGGCACATTGTAGCGAGATGCCAAGCGAGGAGGAGAAGACAAGAGTATATGAATGGCTAAAAATAAGGTTGCAGGTGGCGGATTTGGAGATGCTATTTGAAGAGGAGAATTGATTGATATGCATATGAGGAGCATATGGATAGTTATATTGCTGGTCATAGCAATAGGATGTCAGGCACAGCATAGGACACAAGTGATGGATAGCGATATACGCACGTTGCGTATGCGGTATATGGTAGAAGCATTGGAGCATTCGGGTACAGTCAATAGACCATATCTGGTGCTGCCAGAGAGCGGCGTGATAGATGGCAGCGAAGCGGAGAATAGTTTGGAGATTAGCTTCGATGAGATGAGCCATGATGTGCACCAATATAGCTATCGCGTGCTGCATTGCAACAGCGATTGGACGGAGAGTGACATCAGCAGCTACGAATATGTGGATGGCTTCACAACCGCCGACATTGTGGATTATGTGCACTCGATGAATACCCAACAAGCCTATACGCACTACTCGTTTGCGTTTCCCAACGAAGATATGCAGCTGAAAGCGAGCGGCAACTATGTGGTGCAGATCTACGAGGATGGTGATCAAGATAGGGTAGTGGCAGAGGTGTGTCTGCGGGTGGTGGAGCCACTGGTGGGCATTGAGGCTAAAGTTAGGTCGAACACGGATATTGAGTTGAATGGCAGGTATCAACAGTTGGATATCGATGTGCAGACGAAGGCGCTGAACGTGCGCGATGCAGGGGATGTGAAAGTGGTGGTAGAGCAGAATGGCCGATGGGATAATCAAGTGCTGGTAGAGAAACCGACCTTTGTGGAGCCGAATAGATTGCGCTATGTGAATCAGAAAACGCTCATCTTTGAGGGCGGAAATGAGTATCGACACTTTGATGTTTATTCATCCTATTATGCAGGTTATCATGTGGATAGGGTGGAGTATGCTCAGGGCGAATACCATGCATTGCTGGATATAGATGAGGTTCGCGGCACGAAGAACAGGAATGCAGGTCGTGAGGGCTTGCCCTATGTAACGGAAAGGGATGCCAATGGACAATGGATAGTGAACTGCGAGAAGACGGATGATGTGGATACGGAGGCGGAATATATGTGGGTGCATTTTGTGCTGCCAGTGGATGAGTATGTGATGGATGGGCATGTGTTTGTGGGTGGCGAAGCATTTGGTAATCAGATGAGTGCGCTGAATAGGATGGCGTATGATGCAGCGCATAAGTGTTATTATTTGTATGCGTATTTGAAGCAAGGCGGATATGATTATATGTACTATGTGCAGGGTAAGCACGGTGTGACGACATTACCGTTAGAGGGTTCGCATTGGCAGACAGAGAATGAATATAGTATGTGGGTGTACTATAGACCATTTGGCGGACGATATGATCGATTGGTGGCCGCAAAGCGGCTGTAGGACGCCGCAGAGCGGCTCGTGTTTAGTGTTTAGAGGACGGCTTCGCCTATAGGACGGCTTCGCCTATGGGACGCTCGCAAGCGAGCTATAGGGTATAGGGGATGAGGCGAGAAGGCGAGCAGTCAAAAGGTTAAATTATTATTAAAAATAATACATTATGCGTAAATGATTTGCATAGTCCGATTTTTTTTTGTACCTTTGCACGCTCTTTATGGCTAAATAGTTGAAAGTATAATATTAAAAGCTAAGAATATGAATACAGGTGGTAAAATAGTGACAAGCATCGTGAGTGTATTGTTGGTCGCTTTGGCGGTATTTGTGTATTTTAAGTTCTTCTTTGTATATAGCGAAGGCACGAACGAGGGTGATATCAACTACTTCCAACGTGAAGGTTTTATCTTCAAGACGTATGAGGGCAAGATGATTCAGACGGGCTACAACTCGCACAACACGAGCGCGACGATTCAGTCGAATGAGTTTAAGTTCTCGGTAGTGGATGAGCATGTGGCGGAGCAGATAGATAGCAACTCCAGTCGTCAAGTGAAATTGCATTGGAAGCGTTACTTGGGCACTTTGCCATGGCGCGGCAATAGCCAGTATGTGGTGGATTCGATCATCTCGGTAAAACAAGCAGCGCCACAGGTGGAAGAAGGGCTATTGGAGATACCATTGCCTGTAGAGAATTAAATAATGAAAGAAAATAATTGTACAATAATATGCTAAGCAAACCTGAAGAAAATCTGATAAAGATTTACGAGAAGTCGTTTCGTGAGCATTGGGATTTGGAAGCTGTGACCGATTATGGTACAACCAATACCTTGACCTATGCACAATTGGCGGAGAATATCGCTAAAGTGCATTTGCTGTTTAAGCAAGCAGGCATTGAGCAAGGCGACAAAGTGGCTGTGATGGGTAAGAACAATGCGAACTGGGTGACCACGTTCTTGGCAACGGTGACTTATGGTGCGGTAATCGTACCTATACTGCAAGACTTTAAGGCGAATGATACTATCCATATTGTGAATCACTCGGAGTGTAAACTGCTGTTTATCACCGACTTGATTTGGGAAAATATTGATGCGGAGCAAGTGCCTGAGTTGAGAGCGGTACTATCGCTGAATAACATGGACATGATTCTGAGCCGTTTGCCTATGGAGCAAGCGGTGGATAAGATGACGATTGACGACTTGTTTGCGGAGGCGTATCCAAATGGGTTTAGTAAGGGGGATGTGGTCTATGTAGAGCGCAGCAATGCGGAGTTGGCATCCATCAACTATACGTCGGGTACAACGGGATTTAGTAAAGGTGTGATGACACCTATGAATGCGTTGGCAGGAAATGTGGTGTTTGGCTTGACCACTAAATTGGTATTCCCAGGTTGCCGTCATGTGGCGTTCTTGCCATTGGCACATGCATATGGTTGTGCATTTGACTTCTTGGCGTGTTTGGCAGCGGGAGGACATACCTATTTGATAGGTCGTACCCCATCTGCTAAGATATTGCTGAAAGCATTTGCTGAAGTGAAGCCAACGGTGATATTATCGGTTCCACTGATATTGGAGAAGATTTACAAAAAAATGATTCAGCCACAGATTTCGAAGACTCCTGTGAGTTGGGTGTTGAAAGTACCCTTGCTGGATCAAGTGGTATTGGGTAAGATACGCGAGAAACTGATGACGGCTTTTGGTGGTGAATTCTCGCAAATCATTATTGGTGGAGCTCCATTGAATGCGGAAGTAGAGGCGTTTTTGCATCGCATCAAGTTTCCGGTAACGATAGGTTATGGTATGACTGAAACAGCTCCGCTCATCAGTTTTACTCCGTGGACGGAGTTTCGTGCTCAATCTTGTGGCCAAGTATTGGAAGGATTCATGGAAGCGCGTATTTCTAATCCCGATGCAGATGGAGTGGGTGAGATTCAAGTGCGTGGCGAGCATGTAATGATGGGGTATTACAAGAATGAGCAAGCTACGAAAGAGTGTTTTACTGAGGATGGTTGGTTGCGTACTGGCGACTTGGGCACGATAGACAACGATGGATTTATATATATAAAAGGTCGTTGCAAGACGATGTTGCTAGGTCCAAGTGGTCAGAATATCTACCCAGAGGAGATAGAGGCGAAGATTAATAATATGCCTTATGTGTTGGAGTCGTTGGTGTTGCAAAAAGAGGATACACGCCTAGTAGCGTTAGTTTGCCCAGATTTCGAGGCAGTAGATGCAGATAAGCTGACGCAAGAGCAACTGGAGGAGATAATGGATGAGAATCGCAAGTTGGTGAATCAACAATTGGCAGCATACGAGCAAATTAATCACATCAAGTTGTATGCGCATGAATTTGAGAAGACACCAAAGAAGAGTATAAAACGCTTCCTGTATGAAGCGTAGTGTTTAGAGGACGCTTCGCTACTGTTGAGTGGACGCTTCGCTACTGTTTAGAGGACGCTTCGCTACTGTTTAGAGGACGCTTCGCTACTGTTGAGTGTTTAGAGTTGAAAGGCAAGAGGCATGAATTTGTGCATTGATCAGGGAAATTCGAGGACGAAGGTGGCACTGTTTAAGGACGGGGCTATTGTGAAGAACCTACTGTATCGTTCGTTCACGAGTGGAGATGTGGAACGATTGTTTAGTTTGTATCCTATCACAGATAGCATCGTATCGTCCGTAGCAAATATGGAGCCTGCTGTTGTGAATGCGCTAAATAGATTGTCGAAGAATTTTGTTCTCTTTGACCATTTGACTCCACTACCGATAAAGAACTGCTATCAGACGCCAGAGACATTAGGTCATGATCGTATAGCAGCAGCCGTGGGAGCCACTTATTTGAGTCCAGGCGAGAACCTATTAATTGTAGATGCTGGTTCGGCTGTAACCTACGACTTTGTGTCTGCCGAGCATGGTTATTTAGGAGGCAATATAGCACCAGGAATCAAAATGCGCTTGGCGGCATTGAATCAGATGACAAAGCGTTTACCGAAGGTGGATGTGGAACCTGATGCATTGACGCCGCTGTTTGGCAAAAATACGAAAGAAGCGATGGCTGCTGGTGTGGTGAGGGGATTGATATTTGAAGTGAAGGGATATATGCGCCAATTAAAGGAGCAGAAGGTTGTCTTTAAAACCTATGTGACGGGAGGACACGCACCATATATCTTAAATGCGATTAAAGAGAAGGATGTGGTGGGTGAGCCGCACTTGGTTTTGATTGGATTGGATAGGATATTGAGTGATTATGGGAGAAGCCCTAAAAGGAACTCCCTAAAGTGAAGTTGATTGACAATGAGATAGAAATTATGAATTTGAAACGATACATATTATTAGTGTTAGTAGCGATGATGGCTATAGGAGCATGTGCACAGAATGCAACATCTTCCCCAACATCTCGTTTTGGATATGGAGAGTTGAATGACAATCTACCTGGTGCTTATCGTGCGATGGGTGGAGTAGGTACGGGTATGCGTTCGAATAAAGCGATTAACCCCTCTCAGCCAGCTTCGTACACGGGTGGTGATTCCTTAACGTTTATGTTTGATATAGCGGGATCGTTATTGTACACCAATTATGGGGATATGAATGGTCAGCGCAACCGTATGAATGGAAACTTAGAGTATATCACCATGCAATTTCCATTGTGGCGTCGCTATGTGGCGATGTCATTGGGCGTGACGCCATATTCAGCGGTGGGATATAACTTTGCTTTATCGGATTCCACCACTTCGGGACATCAATACACCAAGACTTATAGTGGTGAAGGAGGTTTCACGCAAGTGTATGGTGGTTTGAGTGTGAATATTTGCGATTGGGTAGCGTTGGGAGCGAATGTGTACTATATGTTCGGCGAAACGACTCAAAAACGTGCTTTGACCTTTGCTGACGCTAATTTGAAGTCGGTAGATCAAGGTGATTACTTGCATGTGAATAGTTTGCGTCTGCGATATGGTGTGCAGTTGTTTCACACTTTTGGTAAACATGCTGTGGTGTTGGGCGGAATGTTTGAGAATAAACAACGTTTTTCTCGTTGCGAATATCAACAAATAGAAACTAACTCTGCAGATACAGTAACAACTATGGATGCTGGTTTTGAGATGCCGATGGTGTATGGCGCAGGATTGAGTTATACGTATGGCGAGCGTATTACATTGGCATTGGATTATCAATGCCAAGATTGGGCTAATGTGTTGTACTTCAATAAGAATGATGTTTTGGCAACTCGTCATCGTTGGGCTTTCGGAGTGGAATATAGGCATGATCCTATGGGTAGAAGATTTTTGGATAGGATGTCTTGGCGTGTGGGTGCAAGTTATGCAACCTCATATACTACGCAGTTTGAACAACCTCATTTGGCAGTAACAATGGGTTTTGGTTTCCCTTTGCGTACGATAGGTACAGTAGTCAATACTACGTTTGAATATGGCAGAAGGGGATTTGCAGCAGGTCAGATGAATGAAAACTACTTACGTTTTGTAGTGAATGCCGCCATTGCTGAGTATTGGTTCTTTAAGCGTAAATTGTAATTAAATAACAAATATTAAATATAAGAAAATGAAAAAAGTACTATTAATTGCATTGTGCTTCGCTATTCCAATGGCGGGTTTTGCACAAAAGTCAAAAAAGAAAAAAAATGGTGCTGAACCAGAGGTGGTAGCGCCAGTTGTAACTACGTTGACAGACGAGGAGTGCATGGTGAATTTATCGCTTTTCCACGAATCTGTTAAAAACAAACAATTTGAAGAAGCATATGGTTTCTGGTTGCCAGTTTACCAAAGTCGTCCAGATCTTAACAAAGCCATCTATACTGATGGTGCCGAGATTTTGGGCTATCGTTATCAACAAACTACTGATGAGAATGTGCGCAAGGCGTTGCGTGATTCTATCATGCAGTTGCATGATGATCGTATCAAGTATTTTGATGAGGCAAAATATCCAGATAGCTATGTGTTAGGTTTGAAGGCGATGGATTATTTGACGTATTTCCCAGAAGATGAATTGGCTTTGCCTGCATATGGTTGGTTGAAAGAGTCTGTAACTGCTTTGAGTGCGAAAGCACAAATTACAGTACTTCGTAAGTTTGTAGAGGTAAGTTACAATATCTACAAATCCAATACTGATCAATATGGTGAACAATTCTTAGCCGATTATCAGATGGTTTCTGCTGCGTTGGATCAAATTGCTGTTGCTGGTGGTAAGAACGCAGAGCATGCTGCTAACCAAAAGGCATATGTAGATCGTCTATATGCAGCATCTGGTGCTGCCGACTGCGGTCAGATGGATCAGATGTACGCGAGTGTGGTGGCTGAGAGTGCCAATGATTTGGATAAATTGGGTTCTATCATGAAACTCTATCGTCGTTTGGGTTGTACAGAGAGCGATGTGTATTTTGCTGCTTCAGAGCATGCTCACAAATTGCAACCAACCGATGAGTCGGCTGCTGGTTGTGCACAAATGTGTATCAAGAAAGGCGATTTTGCAGGTGCTATAGAATACTATAAACAAGCACTATCTTTGGTGGCTAACGAAGGTGATAAAGCGGATTACCTCTATCGTTTGGCTAATGTATATGTGTCATTGAAGAACTATCAACAAGGTGTTAGTTATGCACAACAAGCATTGGATATTGTCCCAGAGGATGGTCGTTGCTATTTGTTGATGGGTATTTGCTATGCCAGTGCAAAGGTGTCTGACGATCCAATCTTGGCTCGTTCGGTGTTCTGGGTAGCATGCGATATGTTCCAAAAGGCGAAATCTGTGGATGCTTCTTGTGCTAGCGATGCTAACAAATTGATTGCTACTTATCGTCAATACTTTCCAAGCAAAGAGGATGTATTCTTCCACCGCGACCTGAACGAAGGCTCACCTTATCGCGTTGGTGGTTGGGTAAATAGAACCACCACTTGCCGTTCGAAGGCTGAGTAATATTAAGCGTATTGATTGCTTGATACTTTGAAACTATCTCAATTTTTACAACGATTAACAGCCAAGAGAATCATGCTGATGGTTCTCTTGGTGTTAGTTATTGTAGGTTGCCGCCGTCGTGATGTGCGTTTGCGTGCAGATGCCATTACGGATCGAGCATCTATGGCGGTTTTGGAGGCAAGCGATGTGACCACTATTATTTCCGACTCGGGGGTAGTGCGTTATCGCATCAAAGCGCAGACATGGAAAGTGTTTGACAAAGCAGATACCCCACATTGGGAATTTCCTGATGGTATCTATCTGGAGAAATTTAATGAGAATTTGGAAGCAGATGCAAGTATTGTGTCGGATTACGCTTTCTATAATGAGCCAGCACAGCGATGGATGTTGCGTGGTAATGTGCATGCTATGAACCTTGAGGGCGAACAATTTGATACACCATTGCTCTTCTGGGATCAAAAATCGGAATCAATCTATTCGGACTCCTCTATTATTATCACGCGCGAGGCATCTATTATCCAAGGGGTAGGCTTCCGCTCCAATCAGGAGTTGACACAATATACCATATTGCGCCCAACTGGCGTCTTTCCTATCAAGGAATAATATGATATATGTCCAACCATATTTGAACGTTTATGAAATATAGATATAATTATATTGTCCCCTACCAAGACGTTGATGCTACGCGTCGATTGCGTTTGTACACGATGGAAAATTACCTGCTTAATGTGGCAGGCAAGGTGGCAGATGAGATGGGGATTGGTATTCCTATGCTGCTTCCTATGAATTATACATGGATTATCACGCATATGAATATGGAGATGCTCTATTTGCCTAAACATGGCGAAGAGATGGTCATTGAGACGTGGATCGAGCGCAATGCCCATATGTTGTCTGTTCGTGATTTCCGTATATATATAAAGGACTCAGCGTCTGATCATCAAAATTTAAGGTTGATCGGTTGTGCAAAGACGGTGTGGGCAGTATTGGATTTGACTTCTCGCGAGATTGTCAATATCTTTGATCATGAGATGTTTGACGGAGCTGTGGATGGCGAAGTACTGAATATGGCACGTGCACCACGTCTTCGCCCAATTCTGCTGGATGATATAGAAAATGAAGGCGGAGTTGCAGGTGAGGTGTTGCATGAGATACAGTATTCTGATGTAGATTATAATCGTCATTGCAATTCATGCAAGTATTTAGAATGGATGGTCAATGCACAGCAGGCATACGACAACCAAAAGCCATTTCGGTTGGATATCAACTACGTGAAAGAACTCTATCAAGGGGATAAGATGTGGACTAGATTTTTGAAGACATCTGATGCAATCCAATACCAGCAAGTGGACGAAAATGGTACAACATGTTGTAGTGCAAAAATTTCACAAATAGAAAATGTAAGTTGTTGATAACTTTTACAAAAGGGAAAACTTTTAGGTGTTTATGAAAAGTGCAAATTGCTAATTATCAGCGATTTGCACTTTTGTTTTGGATAACTTCACGTGCTTGTTGAAAACTTTTTTTGTGAAAATATTTGCACATATCATAAATATGTTGTACCTTTGCAACCGATTTCGCGTCATCATGAAAAACGCTTCAGCCCTAACGCTTTGGCTATCAACGCGAAGCTACTTACGTGAACAAAGTAAACAAAAAATATATCATGGAAAAAAAGGTTTATACCCAAAAAGAAGCAGAGCAAGCATCGATTGGTTACTTTGGTGGTGATGAATTGGCTGCTCGTGTTTGGAGTACCAAGTATGCGTTGAAAGACTCATTTGGTAATTTGTATGAATTGACCCCAGACGATATGCATCATCGTTTGGCAGGAGAGATTGCACGTATTGAGAGCAAGTATGCCAATCCAATGTCAGAGGCAGAGTTGTTTGAATTATTACGCGATTTTAAGTATATCGTACCAGCGGGAAGTCCTATGACTGGTATTGGTAATGATTTCCAAGTGGCAAGTTTGAGCAACTGCTTCGTGATAGGTCAGGATGGTAGTGCCGATAGTTATGGTGCGATTATCCAGATTGATGAGGAGCAAGTGCAGCTGATGAAGCGTCGTGGTGGAGTAGGGCATGACCTCAGCCATATCCGTCCTCACGGTAGCCCTGTGAAGAACTCAGCATTGACCTCTACGGGTTTGGTGCCATTTATGGAGCGTTATAGCAACTCTACTCGTGAGGTGGCTCAGGATGGTCGTCGTGGTGCGTTGATGCTTAGCGTAAGTGTGAAACACCCTGATAGCGAGGCATTTATTGATGCTAAGATGGAGCAGGGTAAGGTCACAGGTGCCAATGTGTCGGTGAAGATGCACGATGACTTTATGCAAGCAGCTATCGATGGTAAAATGTATACCCAACAATACCCTATTGATTCAGATTCGCCTACGTACACGAAGGAGGTAGATGCTGCCAAATTGTGGAAGAAAGTGATTCACAATGCATGGAAATCCGCAGAGCCAGGGGTGCTGTTCTGGGATACTATTACCCGTGAGTCAGTGCCTGACTGTTATGCAGATTTAGGTTATAAGACTGTCAGCACCAATCCATGTGGCGAGATTCCATTGTGTCCATACGATAGTTGCCGCCTTTTGGCTATCAACCTCTATAGTTACGTAAAGAATCCATTTACATCCCAAGCTGAGTTCGATTTTGACCTTTTCAAGAAGCATGTGGCTGTAGCTCAACGCATGATGGATGATATCATTGATCTTGAGGTGGAGAAGATTGAGAAGATCTTAGCTAAAGTAAATTCCGATCCTGAGGCGGAGACCATCAAGCGTACCGAGCGCGAGCTTTGGGAGAAGATTCTGGCAAAGACCACGCAAGGTCGCCGTACTGGTGTTGGCACTACCGCAGAGGGAGATATGTTAGCTGCTATGGGATTGCGTTATGGTACACCAGAGGCTACTGCATTCTCTGTAGAGGTACACAAGACATTGGCTATGGCTGCATACCGCAGTAGCGTAATGATGGCTAAGGAGCGTGGTGCGTTCAAGGTATATGATGCTAAGCGCGAGGAGAATAATCCATATATCCAACGCATCAAAGAGGCTGATCCTGAATTATATGCACTGATGACTCAATACGGTCGTCGCAATATCGCCTGCTTGACCATTGCGCCTACAGGTACTACTAGTATCATGACTCAAACCACCAGTGGTATCGAGCCAGTGTTCCAACCTGTATATCGCCGTCGCCGCAAGGTGAACCCAAATGATAAAAACGTACACGTGGACCTCGTGGATGAGGTGGGTGATAGCTTCGAGGAGTATGTAGTGTTCCACCATAAGTTCATCACTTGGATGCAAGCTAATGGCTATGAGTATGATCCTGCTCACCGCTATACTCCTGCAGAAATCGACGAGTTGGTGCAAAAATCGCCATACTACAAGGCTACTGCCAACGATGTGGATTGGATGGAGAAGGTGCAAATGCAAGGTGCTATCCAAAAGTGGGTGGATCACTCTATCTCTGTGACAATCAACTTGCCAAATGATGTGAGCGAAGAGCTTGTTGGGCAGCTCTACGAAGAGGCTTGGCGTTGTGGCTGCAAGGGTTGTACGGTTTATCGCGATGGCTCTCGTACTGGTGTATTGGAAGGCATCAAGGAGAAGAAGAAAGAGGACAAGAAAGATGAGAAGAACTGCGTTTGCTTCGATAATAAGGTACGCGTGCGTCCTGCGGAATTGGAGTGTGATGTGGTTCGCTTCCAAAACAATAAGGATAAATGGATTGCCTTTGTTGGTTTGAAGGATGGTGTGCCATACGAAATCTTTACTGGTCTTGCAGATGATGAGGAGGGTATCTTGTTGCCTAAGTCAGTAACCAAAGGTAAGATTATCCGTGTGGTACAAGAGGATGGTACCAAGCGCTATGACTTCCAATTTGTCAATTCACGTGGCTTCAAGACTACTATGGAGGGCTTGAGCTACAAGTTCGACAAAGAGTTCTGGAACTATGCTAAGCTCATCTCTGGTGTCTTGCGTTATGGTATGCCTATTGACCAAGTTATCAAGATGATTAGCACCCTCCAAATGGATTCCGAGTCCATCAACTCTTGGAAAGTAGGTGTGGAGCGTGCGCTCAAGAAGTATATCCAAGATGGTACAGTGGTACAAGGTCAGTCTTGTCCTAACTGCGGTAATGCTTTAATCTTCGAAGAGGGCTGTATGCACTGCCGCGAGTGTGGCTACAGTCGCTGCGGTGGATAAGAGAGGCAAAAGGCAAATCGCTTAAAGCCCAAATATGACAAGGATGCAATCACACTTGCATCCTTGTTTTTTATAAGCGATTAGTTCGTTATTCGACTTCCTTATTTTGATGCTTTCCATTTCTCGTTTTCACTTTTCACGTTCTCTACTCGCACCGCACAATTACCGCACAATTACCGCACAATAACCGCACTATAACCGCACTATTCGAATCTCATATTGAGCTCCGAGAAAACACTGTATTCTCGTTTGCTTTATGCAGATATACCTAACAAAATAAGGTGCCCTCTCGGACACCTTATTGATATATTCACTATTTCTAAAGTCTATTAGAACAAGTAGCGAACACCAAGAGTGATACCGCTGTAAAGACCACTTCCGTTGAAGTCAAGACCTGCGCCATTAACGCCTACGATACCGATGTTTGGACGCCAGTCAACTGAAAGTTGGAGTGGGAACCAGAAGTTGTACTCAACACCTACGTGACCAACAGCACCTACATACCAGCTTGGAGCAGAGAAACCATAGATACCACCACCAGCACCTACACCAAGTGACCAGTTCCATTCACCTTTCTCGTTCCAAGGAATTGCAGTACCGAATGGGTTAACCCAATCATAAGTACATGTTGCACCAATACCATTAAAGAAAGGAATGTTAACAGACAAGTCAATCATGTTAGCTTCACCAAGGCTGTGTTGGTAAGATACATCAATACCATAACCCAAGTTAGCACCAATTGCGCGTGGTTGAGCTACAGCAGCTACTGTGCCTACAAATGCCAAAACGGCAATCAAAAGAATACTTTTTTTCATAACGTTTTTGTTTTTAGTTGTTTTTTTTAATTTATTGCTTTGTTCTACAAATTCTTGCGGAAAGTGAGGGATTCGAACCCCCGATACGCTTACGCGTATACCGCATTTCGAGTGCGGCTCTTTCGACCACTCAGACAACTTTCCATCAAATGCGACTGCAAAGATACTGCTTTTTTCTCAAATATGCAAATACGATACAATTTTTTTAAGAAAAATATTATTCTCCGTGCATTTTACTTAAAATATTCAATGCTCCGCTGATGGTCTTCACTTGTTGAATAGTGGCGTAGCGTTTGCCAGTTGGTTTGCCTTGGCGGTCTTTATCTTCTACCATACGGCAGCGTTGTGGGCGAGTAAAGATGAACTCTACCACCTTGCTAAACATTTCCGATTGCCAGTATTTATCGCTCTTTGTCGTGAAATAGATACTTAGTCGTTCTTGCTTGAGAATCACTTTTTCTATACCCATCTTGCAGCATAACCAACGCAATCTCACCACATTCAGCAGTTGCTCTGCTTCCTCTGGCAATTTACCAAATCGGTCAATCAATCGCTTTTGATATGCGAGAAGTGCATCTTCATCACTCAAACTGTCTAATTCGCGGTATAAACTGATGCGTTCTGCGATATTTTCGATGTAAATAGGTGGAAATCCGAGAGTTAAGTCACTCTCTACTTGGCAATCATTGCACCAGTATTTAGGTAGTGTAGTATTGTTTAGTGTGGTAGAGAATAGTGTCGAATTGTCGGGTGATGAAGCTAACATCTCCTCGCGTATTTCTTCTACGGCTTCGTTCAAGATGCGTTGATAGGTTTCGTAACCTAAGTCGGCTATAAAGCCACTTTGTTCTGATCCCAACATATTACCCGCACCACGGATATCCAAGTCTTGCATCGCCAATTGGAAGCCTGCCCCCAACTCTGCAAAAGTAGTCAGCGCATCTAATCTGCGGCGTGCATCGCTGGACAGCAACTCTCTATCTGGAGTCACTAAATAGCAATATGCTTTGCGGTTGGAGCGTCCTACGCGCCCACGCAGTTGGTGCAAGTCAGACAAACCATAGTTTTGCGCCGAGTGGATAATAATCGTATTCACATTGGCTATATCCACACCCGATTCGATGATAGTGGTAGATATGAGAATATCATAATCGTAATTGATAAATGCCTCCAATGCTTCCTCCATTTCGCCTGGTGGCATTTGTCCGTGGGCTATCACGGTGCGTGCTTCCGGGCAGAGGCGATGGATACGATTCTCAATGCGGGGCAACATCTCGATACGATTGCACACCACATATATCTGTCCATTACGCTGCATCTCCAGCTGAATAGCCTCCTTGATGATATCCTCATCATCCAGCGTAATCATCTCTGTCTGAACTGGATAACGGTTGGGTGGGGGAGTGTTGATGACGCTCAAGTCGCGCGCCCCAAGTAGCGAGAATTGCAAGGTACGAGGGATAGGTGTAGCGGTCAATGTCAGTACATCCACATTGGTGCGCAGGGCTTTTAGTTTCTCCTTGACGGCCACGCCAAACTTCTGCTCCTCATCAATAATGAGTAAGCCCAAATCTTTCCACACCACTTGTTTGCCTACCAGTTTATGCGTACCAATCAGTATATCTATCTTGCCTGCTTTGAGGTCTTCTAATAGCTCTTTAAGTTGTTTGCTTGTCTTTGTGCGACTGACGTATTCTACGCGCACAGGGAAGTCGCGAAAACGTTCCTTGAATGTATTATAGTGTTGCAATGCGAGTACGGTGGTTGGCACCAGTACTGCTACCTGCTTGCCATCGGTAGCGGCTTTGAAGGCGGCACGCATCGCTACTTCGGTCTTACCAAAGCCCACGTCGCCACAGACGAGACGGTCCATAGGCATAGCGCTTTCCATGTCGTGCTTGATGTCCAAAGTCGCTTTGGCTTGATCGGGAGTATCTTCATAGAGGAATGATGCCTCCAATTCATGTTGCATATAGCCATCGGGCGTATAGGCAAAACCTTTCTGCTTTTTGCGAGTGGCATAGAGTTGGATTAGGTCGCGAGCAATGTCCTTTACTTTGTCTTTCGTGCGCTCTTTCATGCGCTCCCAAGCGCCTGATCTTAAGCGAGATATAGTAGGTTCGCTACCTTCACGACCTTTGTATTTGGATATACGATGCAGGTTATGGATACTCACAAACACGGTATCGCCACCTTTGTAAACCAGTTTGATACTCTCTTGCGAACGACCGTGGAAGTTAGTAGTTACCAAGCCCATAAACTGACCGATACCATGATCCACATGTACCACATAATCACCCACTTGCAATTGGTTAATCTCCTTTAGCGTGATGATGGCTTTACCACGGCGAGCATTCTCTGAACGTAGTGTCACGCGGTGATAGCGTTCGAATATCTGGTGGTCGGTATAGCAGCATATTTTTGCTGTATGGTCAATAAATCCCTCATGCAATGCATGATCTACTGCCACAAACTGAATACCCGATTCCTTGTCATCAAAGATGGCTTTCAATCGGTCGGTTTGCTTCACTTGATCTGCCAAAATATAAATCTTATACCCATCTTTAGTGCGTTGTTGTAGGTCGTCGATGAGTAGGTCAAAATTCTTGTTAAAAGTAGGTTGGGGGAGGGTGTCGAAGTGAATCGTATCGTATTGATTAAAGACCGATTTGTTTCCTATTTCGATGGTAGAACTTTGGTCAATGGCTTTGGTCAATAATGTAGTGTCTTGATTGGTGATAGTACTTTCGTATTTGTAGCGAACGAGTGAAAAATCATTGCTTATCCACAAGGTGTTTTGTGGCAAATAATCAATAATAAGTGTTTCGTTGCCATTATCTGAGTTCGCAGATACAATATCTATTCTATCTACCTTATTTTGAGATAGTTGTGTTTCTAATTCAAATTCGCGAATAGAGTCTATTTCGTCACCGAAGAAGTCTATTCGGAATGGAATATCGTGTGCATAACTATACACATCCACTATTCCACCACGCACAGCAAATTGTCCGGGCTCATATACGAAATCTACTCGCTGAAAATGAAGGTCGAGGAGCATATTGGTGAGGGTAGAGATGGCTATTTCTTCGCCCACATGCAACGATATTTTATTTGCCTCCAGTGCCTTCGGATTAGGCACACTATCCGCTATCGCCTCAGGGTAAGTAACGATAATATTTCCGTTTTCCGTTTCCCGTTTTCCGTTTTCACTTAACAACGCACTCAACACTTCCGTTCGCTGTACAGCCATAGCCTCATCTATTCCTTGACGGCGACGATGTGGAGTAGGGAAATAGTACACCTCATTTTCGTTGCCAAGTGCTCGTAAGTCAGCATATAGGTATTGTGCATCATCTGCATTGTCAAGTACGATAAGGAATACACAGCCTTGTTGGCGTGCCCTCAGCCGAGAAGCAAGTGAGTGCAGTATCAGTGCCCTTGCAGAGGCATGCAAACCATTGAGTAAAAAATGTTTATTTCCCTTTTTACTCAATTCTTGCGACAATACATCCAATTCTGGATGCATATCAAAGAGCTGTTGTAATTCGTTTATTTGCATACCCATCGCCTCTAACCTTTCACCTTTAACCTTTAACCTCTCACCTTTAACCTTTAACCTTTAACCTAATCAACTTCATCTCTTCATCTGTGAAAGTGATATTATTGATAGCTTGCAAATTGTCGTCTAATTGCTTCACGCTACTTGCACCTACAATCACGCTTGTCACATCTTGTGCCAACAGCCATGACACTGCCATTTGCGCCAATGTCTGTCCGCGTTCAGCGGCGATAGCCCCCAATCGTTGGGCACGTGCTACAGCCTCGTCTGTCACCTGCTCTGGACGGAGGAAGACGTTCTTGCTTGCGCGACTACCAGCAGGGATACCGTTGAGATAGCGGTCAGTCAATAATCCTTGCGCCAAAGGCGAGAAGCATATAAAGCCCGAACCATTTGCCTGTGCCACAGGCAGGTTCTCCTCCAATGTCTCTGGACAAATGATGTTTGCTTTATACTGACTAATCACGCATGGCACATGTGCTGCACACAGATAGTCGTAAGCCTCTTTCTGCTTGTCTGCTGGATAGTTGCTTATACCTGCATACAGTGCCTTGCCAGCGCGCACGATATCCGCCAATGCTTGCATCGTCTCCTCTATCGGTGTATCGGGGTCATAGCGGTGCGAGTAGAAGATGTCAAAGTACTCCAGTCCCGTGCGCTTCAAACTTTGGTCGCATGACGAGATCAGGTATTTGCGCGAACCACCATTGCCATAAGGGCCATCCCACATCCAATAGCCTGCCTTAGAGGAGATAATCATCTCATCGCGATGGCTCGCCAAATCCTCACGCACTACTTTGCCGAAGGTGATTTCTGCTGTACCTGGCGCAGGACCGTAGTTATTGGCAATGTCAAAATGTGTCACGCCTTTATCCCATGCGTGCAACAGCATTGCGCGGGATATATCTGCTGGATCTTCGCTACCAAAATTATGCCATAATCCTAATGATACCAATGGCAATTGCAGGCCACTCTTTCCCGAAAATCTATATTCCATAATGCAGGCGATTTAGTGATACATAATTATTCGGTTGCAAAGGTACAAAAAAAAATGTATATAAGCAAAAATAAGCATTTTTTTCTTTGTCTATTTTTTGGAAAAACATATCTGTCATTAATAATTCTTATAAAAAACACTGAAAAATTTGTATGTTCTATCCATTTTTATTAACTTCGCATTGATTTTTGAGGTTGTAGATTGTTGTAAGGCAACATGCAACCTCATATTATGAAGTACTATTAACAAACAAAAATTTATACGATTATGGAATCAAAATCATGTCCATTTGTACCTAATTTTTTGTTAGGTTGCGCTGGAGGAATCCAGTATTTATCGCTCAAGCGTGCGTCGAAAAATCCACGCAAAGCACAAGAGAAAACGCTTCGAGAAATTCTTACATACGCACGCGATACAGAATATGGTAAGGAGCATCATTTCGCTGAAATCTTAGAAGCAAAAACTGATACCGAACTCTATGCTCGCTATCAAAAGTATGTACAACTGAATGATTACGAGGATCTTCGCCCTTATGTGGAGAAACACAAGCATGGTGCATCGAATATCCTGTTCCCGGGCAAACCAGTATTGTATGCCACTACTTCGGGAACGACTAAAGAGCCAAAATGGGTTCCAATTACCAAGGAGTATTTGCATAATATCTATGGTAAGATGACCAAAGTCTGGCTCTTTAACTTTATCAAAAATCGACCAGAAGTGTTTACAGGCAAGATTGTTTCTATTGTGGGCAAAGTGAAAGAGGGCGAAGCACCCGATGGCACTATGTTTGGCTCGGTAAGTGGTGTTACGCAGCGCGACTGTCCTGGCTTTGTCAAGAAACTCTACGCTTCGCCAGCATCAGTCTTCTCTATTGAGGATTATACCGCCCGCTATTATACCTTGATGCGTATGGGTATTGAGCGTAATATCACCCTTGTGGTGACTGCCAACCCCTCAACTATCGTGGAAATGCAAAATAATGTCAATGAGTACTATGATGATTATTGTACTGATATTGAGCATGGTACGCTGAATGCGAAACTGAATATCCCACAATGGATTCGTGAGGATATTCAGCCATATCTGAAACCAAATCCAGAGCGTGCAGCTGAATTGCGTGCGTTGAAGGCACAATATGGTACTGTGCAGCCTAAGCACTATTGGCCTAACATGCAGATTCTCAATACTTGGAAGTGCGGTAATACGGCTGTGTATCTGGACAAGATTAATGGCTCGTTCCCAGAGCAGATGTTGCACCAAGAGTTTGGTTATTTCGCATCGGAGTGCCGCTTCGGCTTAGTGCTTGATGATACGGTAAATACGGTACTTTTCCCACATTTCCATTACTACGAGTTTGTAGCAGAGGAAGAACTGGAGAGCGAAAATAAACATTTTCTGCAACTTCACGAGCTGCAAGCAGGCAAACGCTATTGTCCTTATGTGACCACCTTTGCGGGCTTGTATCGCTATAACATGAATGACCTATTGGAGGTGGGACCTTCCTTCTGCAACACGCCTACTGTACACATGATTCAGAAGGTGAATGGCATTGTCACCATGACAGGCGAGAAACTGCATGAGCGTCAATTCATTGAGGCAGTGCATGCTGCTGAGGAGAAGAGTGGGATGATGACCAAGTTCTTCGTTGGTTTTGCCGATATGGAGAAGTCTGCTTATCATTTCTACTATGAGTTTGCTGACCAATCCACTACCCAAGAGCAAGCGGAGAACTTTACCAGATTGGTAGATGAGGAGTTAAAACAGATGAATATTGAGTACGATGCTAAGCGTGCTTCTTTCCGCGTGAAAGACCCTATCACACATCGTTTGGTGGAGCAATCATTCGAGAAGTTCAAGGCACAATGTATCGCCGAAGGTGCTCGTGATGGACAATTCAAGATGAACTTGCTCATGCAAGATGAGAAACGCCACGCCAAGTTCAAACAATTGGTAGTAGAGTAATACACATGCTTTAGCCAATAAAGCATTACACAACACAAATTTTACAAATTAGCCAACAGGGATTGCTCTCTGTTGGCTAATTTATTTTTTAGTAGATTACACATAGTTGATTTCAAATGGATATATAATCTACTCTTGCTTCTTCAGGGGATCAATCTTAGCGAAATAACGTGCATCTTTGATAAAGCAGACCAAATACATTATGAACATAATCGCTGCTACAATACAGCCCACATAATCCATAAATCGGCAAGTTGTTTCTACTCCAAGAAGCATGTGTGAGCGGCTAAACGCTTGCAAATGAGGTGAGCAAATAATAATGGTATTGAGAATAATTACCAATAGTCGAAACTCAGTAGGTCCCATTTTGGCATAAGTCAAACGGAACTCACTCTTTAGGTGCGCATTGATAGAGACATAGACCTCTAACATCAGATACATCACCAACACCAACATAGCTACGCCCATATTCATCATAGGCGATAGCCCAATACCGCCAAAGATGGCTAATTGGCACAATAGGTCGGTGTTATGGTCAAGGTAATAACCATAGATGGGGCGTTGCGTGTTGCGGACACGAGCCACAGTGCCATCCAACGAATCACCAAACCAATTAACTATCAGTCCAAACGAGGATAGCCATAGCCATTGGTAACTAAAATAGGTTAGTACGAACCCTGTGCCAGTAAGTAACGCACCTAATACACCTATCATCGTGAGTATATCCGAAGTGACCCACGATGGGAGATGATTGGCCATTTTGACGAGCACTTTCTTTTCTATGCCATTGAGCACAGATGTTTGAATACGATGTGCCTGCTTGATTTCAGGCTGAGAGGTAGAAGTTGTCATAGTTGTGATGTTTATATAGGTTACATGAAATGTGCAAAGGGTTTAACGATTACTTGCAGCAATCGCTCTTTGAAGGAGCGTTGTTGCCACCAGTCTTGCGGAATCATGTTGCAATGCCGCAGGTCTTGTTCGAATATCTGCCGCATTTGTTGAGCAAAGATTGTGTCATAGACAAACGCATTCACTTCGGAACTTTGCGTGAAACTGCGAAAATCTATGTTTGAAGAACCTACCGTGGCTATCTTATCATCTGCTACCCACGCTTTAGCGTGGATAAAACCAAAGGTATGGAAATAGACTTTCACTCCTGCTGCCAATAGTGGTTTGAGATACGAGCGAGAAGCGTAAGAAATGAAAATAGATCGATCACCCCGTTTAGGAATCATCAGTCGCACATCTACTCCGCGTTTGGCAGCCTCGCATAATGCCTCTTGTAGTGGCTTTGGTGGCAGGAAATAAGGGGATTGGATATACAAGTATTGCTTCGCAGAGTCCGCCATTTGTATCATGGCTTGCAGAATAGGTGGTATGCTATCCTCTGGGGTGGAAGCGATGATTTGGATGGGGCATGGTGCTTGGTGTATAGTGTAAGGTGTAGAGTGTAAAGGCAGAGGATCAGATTGTTTGCGCCAATCATCCATGAATACTCGTTGTAATTGTTGGCATGCTGCGCCCTCAATGCGCAGGTGTGTATCGCGCCAGTCGCCATGGTGTACCCCCTTTAGGTAACGTTCGGCGATATTCATTCCGCCAATATAACCGATATGCCCATCAATGACCACAATCTTGCGGTGGTTACGATTGTTGGAGTAGGCAGACGGAATAGGCAATACGGGGTTGTAACGATGTACCTTGACACCAGCCCTTTGCATTTCTCGAAAGAATGAGTGTTTGACTATACTACCTGGAAACGCATCGTAAATAACCAACACAGGAACACCCTCGTTGGCTTTTTTGATCAATGCCTCTCGCACCACCATACCCAATGAATCCTTCTCAAACTTAAAGAACTGAAAGAATACATATTCTTTTGCATGGTCAATATCGTGCAAGAGGGGAGGAATGAGTTGGGAGATATTGGTATATGTCTCTATGTTATTGCCTTGTGTAGCATGCTCTGGCGAGAGCGATTGCTTTAGTTCACGGAGTTGCGCAGAAGGTTTGTATTGCCTTCTGCGAACAATATCACACACCATCGCGCCAATGATAACAATGGCGCATATAATGATGATTATCAAATGGCTTGTTTTCACTTTTCAGTTTGCCGTTTTCCCCTTTCACTTTTTCCGTTTCCTTCGTGCTTCACGGCGCAGTTGGCGTTGGTAGGCACGGCGTTGGCGTTCTAAAGCGCGCTCTTGGTGCTGCTTCCACATTGCCTCTTGGCGTGCTTGAATCTCATCCTGATGCTTCTCCATATACCGTTGTAGCCATGTCTTGCGTGGACGGACTACGGCAGGTGCTTCTCTCGTATTAGTGACCGTCACATCATAGTAGCTCTTGCGCTTGAAGATACGGTATATCCACCATAACCACGAGCGTGAGAAGGTGATATGCGTATAAGCATTGTCTTCTGATAGAAAGGTGGTACTCGTAGAAACAGTAAAATCAAGCGTCTTGCCTTTTTTGCCTATTGGCAGGTATCTGCCGCTACGAATCGTTAAGAAATACGCACCACGAGGGAGCGTAAAGCGCGCTTGCGGTGTTGACATCATGCCTACCAACCGTCCATTAACCACAATCTCGTAACGGCGTCCTACACTTAACCCTTGGTGCGTGATAACAATATTGCGTTCCATAGTTAATAATTACTTTATGTTTCGTTGTTGTTTGATATGTTCGTATGCTTTGTTGGCAGCACGAAACTTCTCGGCAGCTGCTTGTTTCTCTTGCTCGGAAGCATTGACCTGTTTGTCGGGATGATATTCCATCGCCATTCTTCGATATGCCTTTTTCACAGTTTTCACTTTTTTCGTAGTTCCCGCTGTTTGACCGAATATTGCATATTTTGCTATAGCTGTCCACCTGCAATATCCGCAGCGGGAGATTACGAAAAAGATTTTTGCTGTAATACTATAGGCGAAAACTGTGCCAAAAGGTCATAAAAAAGCCCTTTGACAGTTTTTTTCCGTCAAAGGGCAAATGCGCGTATCCATTTGGACAATTATCGCTGTTCGCGAAAGGACAATGCTGACATGCTTGTCAGTATATCAAATTCCCTTCGGGTTAGGCGACTACCATAGGAGATCTCTGGGATTTCTATGGGCTATTTGTGGCTATCAAATCACTCTCAAGTTGACTGCGGGCTACGCGACCATTTCGCGACCACTGTAGCACATCTATGGGCTAGTTGTGCCTTATCTGTGGCGATTGTGTTTCACCCTTACCTTTCCCCACTTTACTCACACGCTAGATGACGATACACTCCTTTGACCTTCTTATTATGCGAGTTTCCTTTGTCCCCTATCGAAGAGGACAAAGGAAAATTCAGTTGCTAATTCGCTTGCTTTTGTCACGGCAAAGCCGCGAACAAAATCGAATAATCGTTCGAACGAAGCGAGATAAGAAGGATGTTCTATGCTTACAAATTTTGCTGAACGCTGAAAGCGTTTGGCAAAATATTATAAATCCTTGACAAGACGCACGGATAGTCCGTAGTCGCGATAGTCGTCGTACATGAACGCTTCGCCCGAGCGGAAGTAGAGGTAGTACGCGTATTTGCTATAGTTCTCAGTGGCAGACCAATAGCTGCCGCGGTACTGCACGAAGAGCACATCCGAGCCGTAGCGATCGCCTGCGGCAGGCAGGAAGACTGCACCTGCGGATTCGAGTTTTGACCATTGATCAGCAGAGAAAGTTTGGTATTGACCGTATGCTTCTACACTATATTCGCTATGGAAACCAGACTTAAAAGTTACACTTGCTGGACATGTCCAATTATCAGGCAACAAGATCAAACCATTTACGCCATTCACCTGTGCTACACCCTTGAGAGAACTTGCATTTGGACGATTGTTTAACAGATATTCCCACTCATCATAAGTCAATGTACGCCAGGTATTAGGAACATCATTACCTATCTTATTCGTACTCCAATCTACAAATGAACCACTATAATCGCTATTGGAAGTAGTACTCACACCGAAATTACTTGCATTTGTACTCCAACCAAACAAATCCAACCAACCATTGTAAGTAGAAGAACAATTGCTATTTGCATCACCTATATAATCTGTTTGATTCTCCGCAAAACGCCACTCGTCATTAGCAGGATGATATTGCAAGTTACCCTTTGAGAAGGTCACTTGCTTATCTACGGAGACAGAGAAGGTACCTATGCCTGCGGGAGGAGTAGGTTCTTCTGACTCCTCTGGTGCAACTAAACTAATACTATCTACTTTGATGACATTGCCATCACTACAATAAATATAAAACTGTGCGGAAGCACTAATCGTCATCATCAAGGCGATGACTGCCATAAAAAGCTTTTTCATATTGTTGTTTTTAATTTTTTAAAAAGTTCTAAAGGTTCTAAGAGTTCTAAAGGATATTTCCAAGCACATCGTACCAAGTCGTTTTGCCGTCGGGCATCGTGGCACGGATAAATAATTTGCCATTGAATAGGACTTTGTCGGTTGTGGCATTGTTCAAAGAAGACAACTTTTCTAGCATAGTAGTAGTCTCATCTTTCTCCACCATGGCGAAGGTAATACTACGCACACCTGTAACTTCTGCCTCGGGCACACTTACAGCAAGATTCCCCTTGCTGCATAACACACTAAAGTCCGTCACGGCAGTATAGTCCAATTGCACCACCTGCTTGCTGCCATCTGCCATTTGCACCACCATAGCAGGTATCAATTCGGTTGCATGAGTTAACTTTGGCACACTACACAAGAACAAACTTAGTAGAAATAAGAATAACTTTTTCATGTGATTTTGTTTTTGTGGGAAGTTGGCTCCAAACGCCCCGTTGGTATAAATATAGAAAAAGCGTGGAACCTTACCTTTGCTTATTCTTCGTATTGAGGTTCCGGAATGACCCTTCCTATAGAACAAGCAACGAACGCCCACGCCGAATATGAAATGCCACCAAACAGAGCAGTCCACGTATGGACGCTCTGCGGCGGGATAGTCATATCCCAAAGGGCGTTTACTGCCTTCTTGTTTCGGATAGGAGAAATTTTCCGGATTTCAATACGCCAAAACAAGCGCTAATAAACGCTTTTTATTATGTCTGCGACCCTTCGCCAATGATGTCAGACACCCCTCGGCGCAGGTTCACGATGCAAAGGTACAAAAAAAAATGTATATGTGCAAGAAAAGTTTACTTTTGTTGCCATAGGCTACATTTTTTTGCAGAGCTTCGAGGATTAAGGTGCCCTCGAAGGTAGTGAATTATTTTGGATTGAGCAAGAAAAATCGCCTTTTGGGGTGATTTTTCTGGTGTAGGGTGTATAGGATAAGGTGAACAGTGTAAGGATGATTGTTAAAGATATAAGTCAATGGTTTCAGAAAAGGAGTCAACTTTTTTAGGAAGGCGATGTTTAATCAATTATCGCTGTTCGCGAAAAGACAATGCTGACATGCCTGTTAGGCGATGGAAATACTTGCAAAAACTGCTGGCAGAGGAGAAGTGCATCTCGGAAGCTATCTCCTTGACACTCTTATTGGTATTGGATAGCATCGCTTTGATTTCTGCCATTGCCACCTTATCAATAATCTCCGTTGGGGTGGCTTGGACAGTGGTACGGCAAATAGATTGCAAATACTTGGTTGTGATACACATTTGTTCGGCATACCAACCCACATTGCGCTCTTTGCCTTTGGTTTCCTTCAGCAGGCGCATGAACTCAAGCATGAGTTGTTGCTTACGGTCGCTGGTGGGAGTGTCTGCAGGGGCACAACGCATCTGCTCATCTATCCACGAAAGCAGTTCAAAGACAGCCGATTGGCACAATAGGTATTGAATACGCTGGTGGTAGATATTATCGGGATCGGTGTGCGACAATAGTATATTGTAGTACTGCTGCATATGCTCGCGCACGGAGGAGGAAATAGTCAGCACGGGATGGGCGTGAAGGAATTGAATCTTCTTGTGCCACTCTTTCTCTACTTGTAGGCAGGAATAGATGGTTTCGTCCATCTGCGAGGTGGGATTGATGATGATATTACACTGCCAATCGGGCGAAAGGGCAAGTATAACGAGCTCTGCTGCAAACCTCCCGAATAGTACCATCTGTGGCGTTAGGTGATAGAGTGCATGATTATACTCGATGTCTGTCCAACCTTTTGTAACCAATAGGGTGTAGTTGGCAGTAGCAGGAAGATACTGTTTGTCGCAGAGCAAATGGATGTCGTTGCTGGTTGTGATGTGTTGGAATAGGTTTGTTGGCATGGCGGTAAGTATGAGTGATGAACTATAAGTGATGAGTTATGAAAAAATCGCCACTTGTGCATAAATCACAAATGGCGATTTTGTTTAGTGGATGCTCGCATGGCGAGCTATTGCTTAGAGGATTAGAAGTTTATTTTACCTCTTCGAAGTCCACGTCCTCGGCTGCGCCTTGGTTGTTACCACCATTTTGTGCGCCACCTTGTGCACCGCCTTGGAAGTCAGCACCTCCTTGAGGACCTGCTTGACCTTGAGTTGCGTTGTACATCTCTGCGCTGGCTGCTTGGAAGGCTGTCATCAATGCTTGGTTAGCTGCCTCGCATGCGTCTGCATCCTTCTTCTCATAAGCAGCCTTGAGGTTCTTCAATGCCTCCTCGATAGGCGCTTTCTTGTCAGCAGGAATCTTGTCGCCAAGTTCAGCCAATTGCTTCTCAGTTTGGAAGATAGTAGCGTCAGCGTGGTTGAGCTTAGCGATACGCTCTGCCTCTTTCTTATCTGCCTCAGCATTAGCTTCTGCCTCCGCCTTCATACGCTTGATCTCTTCGTCGCTCAAGCCGCTGGATGCTTCGATACGAATCTTTTGCTCTTTGCCAGTAGCTTTGTCCTTAGCGGTTACGTTGAGGATACCGTTGGCATCAATATCAAAGGTCACTTCGATTTGTGGCTCGCCACGACGTGCAGGCATGATACCATCGAGGTGGAAGATACCGATTTGCTTGTTTTGTGCAGCCATTGGGCGCTCACCTTGCAATACCTTGATCTCTACAGAAGGTTGGTTGTCCACTGCTGTGGTGAAGGTCTCGGTCTTCTTGGTTGGGATAGTGGTGTTGGCCTCAATCATCTTGGTCATCACGCCACCCATAGTCTCGATACCGAGAGAAAGTGGGGTAACATCAAGGAGGAGGACATCCTTCACATCACCTGTCAAGACACCACCTTGGATAGCTGCACCAAGCGCTACAACCTCGTCTGGGTTAACGCCCTTAGATGGAGCTTTGCCGAAGAATTTCTCAACTGCTTGTTGGATAGCAGGGATACGAGTTGAACCACCTACAAGGATAATCTCGTCAATATCGCTAATACTTAGACCTGCGTTTTGCAAAGCGGTGCGGCATGGAGCGATAGTGCGTTGTATGAGGTCGTCAATAAGTTGCTCAAACTTAGCACGGGTAAGGGTCTTTACCAAGTGTGCTGGCACACCGTTTACAGGCATAATGTATGGCAAGTTGATCTCGGTAGAGGTGGTATTAGAAAGCTCGATTTTTGCTTTCTCAGCTGCCTCTTTGAGTCGTTGCATAGCCATAGCATCTTTGCTAAGGTCTGCGCCACCATTCTCGTTCTTGAACTCTTGTACGAGCCAGTCAATAATACGGTGATCGAAGTCATCACCACCCAAGTGAGTATCACCATCGGTGGCTTTTACCTCAAATACGCCGTCGCCCAATTCGAGCACACTGACGTCGTGTGTACCACCACCGCAGTCGAATACTACGATCTTCATGTCTTTGTTGCTCTTATCAAGACCGTATGCCAAAGCAGCAGCTGTTGGCTCGTTCACGATACGGCGAACATTCAGACCTGCGATCTCGCCTGCCTCTTTGGTAGCTTGACGTTGGCTGTCGTTGAAGTATGCAGGTACAGTAATCACTGCCTCTGTCACCTCTTGACCAAGATAATCTTCCGCGGTCTTCTTCATCTTTTGGAGGATGATAGCTGAAATCTCTTGTGGCGTGTACAAACGACCGTCGATATCCACACGTGGGGTGTTGTTGTCTCCCTTTACTACTTTATAAGGTACGCGCGCTATCTCGCTCGAAAGACGGTCATAGGTCTCACCCATGAAACGCTTGATTGAATATACGGTGCGAGTAGGGTTGGTGATTGCTTGACGCTTAGCAGGGTCGCCCACTTTGCGCTCGCCACCATCTACGAAACCAATAACAGATGGGGTAGTACGTTTACCCTCAGAGTTGGTGATAACTACAGGCTCATTGCCTTCCATAACTGCGACACAGGAGTTAGTTGTTCCTAAGTCAATTCCAATAATTTTTCCCATTGTATTTAAGTTTTTTTAGTTAATACTAGTTGATTTGTGCTAGTTAAGCTAGTAGTACTAGTTGGACTAGTAAGCACTAGCAGCACTAGATGCTTTGCCTTAATATAAACAAATGCCGTGCCAAAGTGAATTTTGACAAAAAAACTGACAAATAGAAAAAAAAGATATAATTATACTGACAAAATGGCAGAAACTAAAAAAATAATAAGAGAGAAACCAAACGGTCTCTCTCTTATTTGGGTGGATAGTGGGGCTCGAACCCACGACACTCGGAACCACAATCCGATGCTCTGCCAACTGAGCTATAACCACCATATTGCGCCAAACGCTAATAAAATGTTTCAGAGGTTCAAACCTGAATTTCCGAAAGCGGCTGCAAAGGTACTGCTTTTTTTTGATATGACCAAATATTTTGCAAAAAAAATGAGCAGAATTTTTATTTCTGCTCATTTTCTGAATCTTTGTTAGCGGGGAGAGTGAGCGAATACGTACTGACTTGCTCCTTAACTGCTTTCCATACCTTCTCGGATAAAGGGGTAGTATAATTATAAATAGTAGATTGTTGCTTTAGGTCATCCTTAAAGAAATGGAACTGATCGTCTAATCGGTGTACACACAGCACTATAAATAGTACGATTGTCGCCCATTTGGCAACTCCAAACAAAGCTCCAAATAGTCGGTTGAGCCAACCGAGGTTGACTGCTTTGAAAAGACGCGATATGAGCTTAGCAACCACATTAAGCAACAAGGTAATGCCTAAAAAGAGTAGGGCATATGACACTACAGAACAAATGGCTTCTGGCCACGCGAATTGTTGGCTTAGCCATATAGCAAATGGAGCTCCCCACATCTTCGTTCCTATAGCACCCAAGATAATAGCCACGATGGCAGTTAATTCTACTACAAACCCTCTCATCAGCCCTCTTACGAGGCCGATGAGTAGGGGTAGTAGTATGATGATGTCAAGCCAACTCATTTGTTTAGTGAACGCTTGCGCTACTGTTTAGTGCTTAGAGTAATTATTTTTGGTATTCAATGCGTGGCCAGAGGTTGCCCTCACTATCTTTGAGTTGCACGTCATCCAACGAACGAATTGTGATAGACCAATCATCGGGTGCTGGATCGTACTTTGCATTATCGCTATAGAAACCAAGAATACCCACTACATCGCCTACGTACTTGGAGCAATTACTGCTACCATTTTGATCTGCACCAGGAAGATAGAAATAGGCGAATTTTGCATATTCTGAAGCAGATACTGCCGTTTTATTACCATTTTGATCTGCAATTACACGGCTTTGAGGGTATCCAATATTATTGGTGGTAGGTGCAAAGACATTGGCATATTCATCTTTTTCTGGATCACCAGTAGAACATTTGCTGGTACCTCCCGATGTTTCAAAATACTCTCCAGTATAGTGCACATCTTTGATACGTACCAATTTGGCATCCCATTTACGTGTTTCTTGAAGATTGATTACTTTGGTAAATTCTGTGATAAGATACTCATCATATACCAATTTGCTTACATCCGGTTTGTTGATGCAAGTGGTGCGTGCTCTAAAGATTGCAATTGGAATACGACCTGGTGCCCAACCTACCTTTTGCTCTGCATTGTTAGCATAGATATTATTGTTGTAGGATGGTAAACAGAGCTGTGGTTGGTTAGCATAGCGACCTATCGCTAAGCCATCTACGCGAATCAAAATCTCTTGACCAATCTGATATAGACCACCAACAGAACCAGCATCTATAGACAAGCGTAATGCCTGTTGTTCGCCATCTACAATTTGCTGAATACACATCGCTTTGTAGAAGTTGCCTGCATAGTCATCGGTAGTTACGCGACCGCGGATATATATTGGCTTGTCGGATACAGGAATGGTATCAATTGAGAAGAGATAATTTTTACCATCCTTAGTAGCACGTGTACGGTATAAAGTGGTGTCACTAAGATAATTACCTTTCTCTGTCATAAACGAATCTTTGAATTGCTGCAATGTGAGCAACGTACCTTGACTAATAAGTTCATTGGCTTGATCTTCTGTGAAGAAGAGGTTGCTCTCATCAATAGCGTGAGGAGTACATGCTGCCACTAGCCAAGAACCAAGAACCAAGAGTAAAGACAATTTGGATATATTTAATATTGACTTTTTCATATTGCTTAGAATTTATACTGGATATTGAGATAGAAGTTGGTTCCCCATGCATAATAGTATTTAGATGGGAATTTCCATACGTTAGGACTTATGACAGAATTTTGACTATCATCTACACCTTGACGTGTTTGACGTGGCAGACGTGCTTGTTGATAGCCACCAGTCTTAAAGTTGGTGTTATTTAATACGTTATTTACAGTCAGGTTGATAGATATAGACTGACGATTCTTGAGGTAAATCATTTTACCTATACTCACATCTACTAAGAAACGATTCCAAACATTAGTGGCAGTTAATGATTCTTGATCAGAAAGCAGGTTATATGGATATTTCAACGAAGGTACACCTTGTTGATCATATATTACGTCGCCTTCTGGGGTTTTAGCTATAGCATCTGTATATGCATCGCCATACCAACCATTCACTTTGCTACCATCAGCACGTGTGCCAGTGAAGAGCCCCTTCATGCGGCGAGCAGGTGCATAGTCAAGATAATTCCAGTCAAAATAGTTCACGGTAATATCTGCAAACCACATATCTGGGTGGAAGAAACTGAGTTTCAAACTGCTGTTCACTTGTGGACCTGTAGCTACGCGCAATCCCTGTAGCAATACGCTGTCGCGCAATTCATAGATAGGACCTTGTGCATTCTCTGCCAATGCCATACCGTTTTCAGCAGATGTGATGGCCAATGCATTGCTTGTGTAGCGATAATCGCCTACACTTACTACACCAGTCAGAGTGAAGTAGAGGCCGAGCTTAACAGCAGCAGCTGCTTCCACACCGCAGTGACGACGGTTGATACCAGTCAATGATTGGTTGACGAAAGTACGTGCCTCATCGTCGTAGTAGCCGTTGAGCTCGGTACCATTCCAGAATCGAGTATAGAATCCGGTAATACGACCGCGGACAATAGGATAGTTGAATGAATACGTCAAGTCACCACCAACAATCTTTTGGCTCGCACCAAAGTACTCTTGCAACCATGAGGTGCCATTTTCTTTTGCATAATAACGAGCATAGTCATGGCGATAGATATTTTCTACTGCACGATCATGTACACGAGGTGATATATAAGCATCACGTGCAAGTGGTGCTGTAGTCTCTGCCATGCCATTAATCTTCAATTGATTGCGACCATCCAACTTGAATGTGGCACCCAATTTGAATGCAGGATCAACGAAGTGGTGAGCATATCCTGTTAGTCGAGTAGGAAGTTGAGAGAAACTATTGTTTGCTGCAGAAGCCAATACATTGTCTGCCTCGTCAGCTAAATAGTAATAATGGCGATTATATTGTTCTCCTAACTTAGCCAAATACCATGCACGACCATTCAACATGTCTGTAGTACGTTGCATAGATGAATAGGAAAACTGCAATGCATAGTAAAGGTCTACCGCATTCCATTTCCATTCGTTTTGTGCCCAAAGTTTGGCATTCATCATGTTGATACGATAGTCGTAACCAAATTTGCCTTTTTCTGTGATTTTAGCATTGGGGTTACGTAGGTCGTTTTGCTTGACATTCTCGATATCAGTTTGCGTAAGGCCGATATTGGTTGCTAACTCCTTGATATCACGCTCTGCAAAAGGATCCACATCAATCCATTGATTTCCACCTAACAAATCATCAATAGTCTTGTAGTGAATACCTTGACTTCCTTTTGCCTCTAAACCTACAGTAATCGTCAAATTTTCTACAGAAGTATTACGATAATTCAAGTTAATCATTCCTTCTTGAATATCGTTGTGGCGGCGTTCTACGATATAACGTGCAGAACTTGTAGGGTTATTCTCGTTGTTGGCATAGTTTGCAGCGTAAATCGCATCCCAATTGATTTGGGTTGCGTTGTCATCACGACTCGTCCATAAATCAGTAAGAGCCGCATAGGTATCCAAATTGATAGAGTGACCTACTGGTGTACCATTGTAATCAAGTGGGTATTTGATATATCCTCCATCTGTTACCGCACCTAAAGGTTTGCCATTCAAGTCATGACTAATAAAATAACCATCCTTATCAATTTGTCCATCCAACAAGGCGGAAGGTAAGTTGCGGTAGTAGTCTGGACGTGGATCAGGTGCGTTGTAGAATGTAAGCGCAGAGTTGGAGTACATAGAATAGTGGTATCCAACTGCAACTTTTAACTTGTTTTCTTCATCAATCTTCCAATCGAAACTGACAATGGCAGTTGGATCATAAGAATGTACAATACGAGAATTGCGCACTTTGCCATTTTGATAGCCCCAGTAAGGATTGTAATTGTTGTGCCCCCAAGTGGTTTTGTTGTATTGATTGGTCAGATCGTATGTCTCTTGTGTGAGTGCAGATGATTGACCACGGCTAGTAGGCGCACCAAAAGTAATGAGGGATAGGCGTTTATCTTTTCCCCATTGCTTTTCTGCAGTAAGGAAATAACCTACAGAACTATAAGCAATACCTTCGCCGATCTGACCTTTGATGTTGATATATGGAGAATAGCGCCAAGCTAGTTGTGCGGCGAATGCCCAACCATTTTCCATCAATCCGCTGGAGTAGGTAGCGCGTGCAGCACCCTTGTAGTTACGGTTTGTACCAGCTAAACCAACCTTCCAACCTTGTGCATAGTTGGTTGCAGATTGCAAGTAGTTGGTTGCTTGACCAATTGAACCAAATGTGAAGTTATTAGCTTCGATACCTTCTACAACTTCTTTATAGCGGCTTGCATCGTTCAAACCACCCATTGCTGAGAAATTGAATTGTCCACGTTCAGCAGAGTTGAAACTCAATCCTTCGATGTAATTTTGCTCGTATGTTTGTTCGTATCCACGACCGCGATAACGGGCGTTGGACCATGCGAATGATACAGTACTGTTAAATACATCCTGACTCGCACTAGATGCAGAGGAAATAGATTGACTTTTACCCTCATCATCATTAAGATCCATCTCTGCCAAGTTGAGCAAAACTTCCTCTTGAGCTTCGCGTACGAAGTCAGTTTGTAGCAAGATGTCACCGATATTATTTAACTGTCCATCTGCCAATTGTACTAATACGATGTCGGACATATATCCATTCGCTTCCAAAATAACTTCTTCGTCAGTAGCTTCCAAATAAGTCAGCGAGAACTCTCCATTTGCGTTGGTAGTGGTATTGATTCCTTGATTAACTAAAGTAATTACGGCACCTGCAATGGCTTGGTTATCTGATGATATGATACGACCCACTAAACGAGTAGGGAGTACTGATTTCGCTTCTGTGGTTTCGGCAGGAGCTTCTTGTTCCTCTACAGGCTCTGCTTGCGCTGTTTCTGTGATAGGAACTGCTTCATTTTTAACTGGTACGACTACTTCAGTACTAACTACTTCTTGTGTGTGTTCTTTAACACTTGTATTCTCCTCTGTTTTGGGCTGTTCTCTGATTTCTTCTGCAACTTCTTTTGCAGATTCTGTTGCAACAGTTTGATTTTCAGGGATAAGAGCCGATTGATGTACCCAAGATATGATACCTTTTAATAACACACCATTTGGATGGAAGAAAGACCCTACCTGTTGAATTGCGTGTTTGACAGTATATACCCAAGGAGATATCTTTTCTCCTGTCATATAATGGGTAGAGTCAGGATTCACCATCACGCTATCTCCTACTTGCAAATCTGTAGTAGGTTCTTGAGCATGAATCCCAACTTGTATTGCCATTATGGCAATGATGATTAATAGTAATCGTTTCATATGTAGTGTTTTTATTAAAATTCAGCAGTTTTAGGTGTGCGTGGGAATGGGATCACGTCGCGGATGTTTTGCATACCTGTTACGAAGAGCATCAGTCGCTCAAAGCCGAGACCAAAACCAGCGTGAGGTGCAGCACCAAAGCGGCGGGTATCCAAATACCACCACATATCTTTCATAGGAATCTCGCGACGTTCGATTTCAGCATTTAGTTTATCCAATGATTCCTCGCGCACGCTACCACCGATGATTTCACCTATTTGTGGGAACAATACGTCAGTACCTTGTACAGTCTTGTCATCCTCGTTGATCTTCATATAGAAGGCCTTGATATCCTTTGGATAGTCTGACATGATGACTGGTTTGCCAAAGTGCTCCTCTACGAGGTAACGCTCGTGCTCTGACGCTAAGTCATCTCCCCAAGTACATGGGAACTCAAACTTCTTGCCATTCTTGATAGCCTCTTGCAGGATATTGATACCCTCAGTATAGGTGAGACGCACGAAGTCTGTTTTGATAACGGACTCCAAACGCGCAAGCAAACCTTTGTCCACAAATTGATTGAGGAATTCCAAATCATCCTTGCAGTGCTCCAGTGCCCAACGCACACAGTACTTAATAAAGTCCTCTTCGAGGTCCATTAGTTCGTCCTTTTGGATAAATGCTACCTCTGGCTCAATCATCCAGAACTCTGCCAAGTGGCGAGGGGTATTGCTGTTCTCGGCACGGAAAGTAGGACCAAAGGTGTATATCTTACCCAATGCCATTGCTGCTAACTCGCCCTCCAACTGACCAGAAACGGTCAAACTGGTTTGCTTGCCGAAGAAGTCATCGGAGTAATCAATCTTACCCTCCTCATCTTTCTTGAGGTTATAGAGGTTCTTAGTGGTCACTTGGAACATCTGTCCAGCACCCTCGCAATCAGAGGCTGTGATGATAGGGGTGTGGAAGTAGAAGAATCCATGCTCGTGGAAGTATTGGTGTATAGCCATTGCCATATTGTGGCGGATACGGAATACTGCACCAAATGTATTAGTACGTGGGCGCAGGTGCGCGATCGTGCGCAGGTACTCCATACTGAGTCCCTTTTTTTGCAAAGGATATTGCTCAGGGTCGGCTGTGCCATATACTTCCAATTCGGTGAGTTGGATTTCTACGGCTTGACCACTACCTTGACTGGCTACCAAATGACCTGTAGCAGAGATACATGAGCCAGTAGTCACAGGTTTGAGTTGTTCTTCTGGGAACACAGCCAAATCCACTACGATTTGGATATTCTTGATTGTAGAACCGTCGTTAAGGGCAATGAAACTGACATTTTTGTTGCCTCGACGGCTACGCACCCATCCACGCACGTTGATGAGTTGTCCTTCTCCTGCGAGTTGCAGGGCGTTGATGATTTCTGTTCTTTTCATTAT
>CAMEKM010000005.1 GCA_945921355.1 uncultured Bacteroidales bacterium | reverse complement strand
ATAAGTATCAGACATTTACAGAGGTTTCAGCCTAATATTTGACCTATACGCCAAAAAATCACCCAAGCGGGAGGCGTTGGTAATCAACACCTTCCGCTTGCTTTAAGTACCATATTATAACAAAATTCACAATCGTCTTATCTCGCCCAATGGGCTCGAACGATTAATCGCAAGCGATTTTTCGGCACAAAACTACCAAAATGCCGAAGATTTTTGCAGCATTATTATAGAGACACGTTTATAGAAAGCCACAAAAAGCCTAGAGAAGTGCTAGAGATATGCTTGTGATCTATTCTATGTATTGCTCAATTTCCTCACTATGGGGATAGTTCGGTCGCAATACTCGAAGTGCCATTCAAGGCACTTCTTCATCTATGCTCGTGCTTATCCCTCAGAGTGGGAACTCTTCGGGCGCTGCGCTCGGAGTGCGTTCCGTCGCACTCCTTTAGGTCCCGAAACTTGCAGCACTTCTTTTCTATCCCAACGAGGAGTGAGTTTTATATGCTCATTTGCCAGAATTTATTCGTTTATGAATCGTATAATGGATAAAATTCCACTTTTTTATCCATTACACTTGCATATATTGAATAACATACTGATGTTTTGTATAACTTGGCAGGATACTTATTAGCAAACTTCTGCAACCTCATTACTGCCAATGACATAACCAAAGAATTCGGACTGAAGAGTGTAACTACCACGCAAAAATTCTTGAATTATTTGCACGAACCATACTTATTCTTCTATCTCCAACGCTTTAACAACAAACTCAAAGCCATGAAGAAAGCGGCTCGCAAGGTGTATGTAGTGGACAATGGCTTTGTGAGTACAACGGCTTTTAATATCAGTGAGAACTTAGGACGCCTACTTGAAAATCAAGTATTTATAGAGTTGATACGACAAGGATACGACACCGAAAAAACATTATTCTACTATCGTTCACGCAACGATAAAGAGGTGGATTTTGTTACTCGCCAAGGCATAAAAGTCGAAAAACTGATACAAGTTTGTTATGATTTGACATCCGAGAAGACACGTCGCCGTGAAATAGATGCATTGATTGAGGTGGCAGGCGAATTAAAATGCCAAACCTTACAAATTATATCCTACCAGCACAAAGAAATAATCAAAGAAAAAGGGTTCACTATTCAAGTAATACCTTTTATGGATTGGGTAAATTAGCAAGTTTCAAAAAAATACACCTAAAAACTTGCATAGTTCACAAAAATATAGTAATTTTGCACCGAGTTTGAGAATTTTGGAATAATACTTTGAGAATTTGGGAGAGAATGTTTGAGAATTTTGGATTAGACAAAAAACTATAAATCAGTTGTATATGATAGTTCGCTCACAATTAAGTACAATTATTGAACGTATGCAAGAACCCAGAAAATGTATTCAAGTTCTTGCAGGTCCACGTCAAGTAGGAAAAACTACACTCATCAAGCAATTTTTAGCACAATGCACTATACCTGCTACCAGTCTAAATGCAGATGAAGTAGCTACAAATAATCGTGCATGGATATCAGAGAAATGGCAATCCGTTCGTATTCGTATGCAATTGGAGGGGCAACAAGAGCATATACTGATTATCGACGAGGTGCAAAAAATAGACAATTGGAGCGAAATTGTCAAAAAAGAATGGGACTACGACACCTTTCATGATATCAATATCAAACTGATTTTGTTAGGCAGTAGTCGTTTGCTACTTAAAGACGGTTTAACGGAGAGTTTGATGGGACGCTTTGAGCTGATTCGTGTGCCACATTGGTCCTACACCGAAATGCACGAAGCATTCAACTTTTCAATTGAACAGTACATCTATTTTGGTGGATACCCTGGCGCTGCTCCCTATGTCAATAACGAGAAACGTTGGCGTCAATATATGCGAGATTCTATTATTGAGCCAGCTATTAATCGCGATGTGTTAATGACCAAACGCGTACTTAAGCCTGCTCTAATGAGACAACTATTCGAAATTGGATGTGCGTATAGTGGCGAAATTATTGCATTCAATAAGATTATTGGTCAATTAAATGAGGCGGGAAACACATCCACCTTAGCTAATTATCTCAAGACTTTAGATGAAGCATCTCTATTAGGAGGATTGCAACGGTATGCAGTTGACTTTGCAAGACGTTATCAGTCGATTCCAAAATATCAAGTCTATAATACCGCTCTATTGAGTTATTTTCAAGGTCGAGGATTTAAGACCGAACAACTTGATCCAAGTCGCTGGGGGCGTTGGGTGGAAAGTGCTATAGGTGCACATCTCATCAACCATGCGCAGGAGCAGGATTATGATCTGTATTATTGGAGAGACCACAATGATGAAGTGGATTTTATCATCCGTCAAACAGGAAATCGATTGATGGCATTAGAAGTGAAAAGTGGTCACCGACAAGATAATAGTGGTCTTCATATTTTTGCTGACAAATTTCATCCAGAGCACTCACTTGTGGTTGGTGGTGATGCTTTTCCAACAGAATTATTTTTCTCAACTCCGATAGAACGATTCTTATCCTTGTAAAGCAATGTTGGTATAAAATGCAACAAACTCTTGCATAATTCGTGATTTTTCACTACCTTTGCAGCCCAAATTATAATTACTATAAAACGAAGATAATTCAAAATTCATAATTCATCATTATTATGAAAGCCTTAGTAAAACGTTATGCCGAGCCTGGGCTCTGGATGGAAGAGGTGCCAATGCCTCAAGTAGGCGTGAATGATGTGCTCATCAAGGTTACCAAAGCCGCTATTTGCGGTACGGACCTGCACATGTATAAATGGGACGAATGGTCACAAAGCCACTGTACACCGCCCTATATCATGGGGCACGAGTTCGTGGGCGTGGCTGTAGAGGTCGGACCAGGTGTCCGTGGTGTGAAAATAGGCGACCGTGTGACTGCCGAAGGACATATTGTCTGCGGCACATGCCGTAACTGCCGTCGTGGCATGGGACACGTGTGCGAGAACTCGCTGTCTGTGGGTATCTTTGGCAAGGACGGAGCATTTGCAGAGTATGTGGCTATCCCCGAGAGCAATATTGTGCATGTACGTCCTGAGATTCCAGACGACTTCGCCGCAATCATGGACCCCTTCGGCAATGCTACACATACCGCATTGGCTTTCCCTCTCTTGGGCGAAGATGTGCTTATCACAGGTGCGGGCTTGATTGGTACGATGGCTGCGGGTATCTGCCGCTATGCGGGAGCAAAAAATATCGTCGTGACTGACCTCAACGAGCAACGTCTCGAGATTGCCAAAAAAATGGGTGCGACTATCACGGTCAATGGTTCGAAGGGCGAGACCGTAGAGGGCGCCATGAAGCAATTGGGTATCCGTGGCTTTGATGTTGGATTAGAGATGTCGGGTGCACCAGCAGCGTTTAATGATATGATTGCGCACATGTATAAGGGTGCTAATATCGCGCAGTTGGGTATCTTGCCAAGCAACACGCAAGTCAATTGGTCGGATATCATCTTCAATGCTTTGACTATCAAGGGCATCACCGGTCGCCGCATGTGGGAGACATGGTACCAGATGGAGCAAATGTTGTTGGGCGGTCTGGACTTGAGTCCGGTTATTACTCACCGCTTCCACTTCGACGACTTCCAAAAGGGCTTCGACGTCATGGTCAGCGGTCAATGTGGCAAAGTATTGCTTGAGTGGTAAGAACCACACTACACAATCCTACACTACACCACTGCTAAACAATACTATACAACAACTCACCCAATCACATCCGACTGGGTGAGTTGTTGTCCACACCACTGCTACGAAGCTAATATCTTCGTTGTGACAAGCCGAAATAGCAAAACAAGGAAAAGGGGAGGGGTAAAATAATTTGCATAATTCAAAGAAAAATAGTAATTTTGCAAAAATTTTCACATAGGTGTAGTATTTAGCTGTTTTGATTTGTCTAATATACGTAAGGTAACATACAATCACGACTATGATACATTTAGAAAACATACACAAGACCTACAACTTGGGCACTCCCAACGCCTTGCATGTGCTGAAAGGCATCGACCTGCATATCAACAAGGGCGAACTGGTGTCTATCATGGGCTCTTCGGGTTCGGGCAAGTCCACGCTGCTTAATATCTTGGGCATCTTGGACAACTACGATGAGGGCACGTATCATCTCAACGGACACCTTATCAAAGACCTCAACGAGACACAAGGCGCACGCCTGCGCAATGAGTTGATTGGGTTTGTCTTCCAGAGCTTCAACCTGCTGAACTTCAAGAACGCAGTCGAGAATGTGGCATTGCCCCTGTATTATAAAGGTGTACCACGCAAAGAACGCTACATGCGTGCCATGGAGCAACTGGAGCGTATGGGACTCAAAGACTGGGCGACGCACCTGCCTCACGAGATGTCGGGTGGTCAGCGTCAGCGAGTAGCCATCGCTCGCGCGATTGTGGGCAACCCAAGCGTGCTACTGGCGGATGAGCCAACGGGCGCATTGGATTCCAAGACTTCGGTGGAGATGATGGACGTCTTCAAACAACTCAATTCCGAAGGTATCACCACCGTGATTGTCACCCACGAACAGAGCATCGCGGACGCTACACAACGTATCATTCGTATCAAAGACGGAACTATCTAATGAGAGACCTCCTACACGAAATATGGGAATCATTGCGGCAGAATAAGTTCCGCACCGCCATGACGGGCTTTGCGGTGGTGTGGGGAATCTTCATTCTGGTAGTACTCTTAGGCGTGAGCAAGGGATTGGAAAATGGCATGCAAGCCAACTATGGTTCGCGCCTCAGCAATTCGGTAGATATCTGGACATCATGGACCACCCTACCATACAAAGGTCTGCCTTCCTCGCGCTACCTATTCTTCACCGACAACGATGCACAACTGATTCGCAACCTGCCCGAGGTGGAACTATTTTCGCGCGTCGCATCCAATTATGGTGTGGAAACGGTCTATGGCAAAGAGAGCATCACCTTAGAAGTGACAGGCATCGAAGGCGATTATCAGCATATCTTCAATAAGAACCTGCTATGCGGACGCTTCGTGAACGCACGCGATATTGCCGAGCGAGAGAAAATATGTGTCCTGGATGAACGTGCCATAGAGATGTTGGGCGTCAGCGCTGAGCAGATATTAGGGGAGTTCATCAAGGTAAATAATGTGCGCTTCCGCGTGGTGGGAGTATGTGAAAAAGGCGAACGGTGGCAAGGTGCCAGTATGTTTATTCCGTTCTCCACACACCAAAACATTTTCAGCACCAGCCGCAAGTTCCAAAAGATGTCAATGACCATGACCCGTGGCACACGCAATATCGAAAAGCGCGTCAAGACCCTCTTGGCAGGACCAATGCAATTCGACAAAGACGATCCAGGTGCTGTGGGCGTATGGACACAAGAGGAGTCGGTAGAGGAGCAAGCACGTGTGATGGGGGCTATCCGACTATTTATCTTGATCTTAGGTCTTTGTACATTGGTGTCGGGTGCTGTTGGCGTGAGCAATATCATGTTGGTATCGGTGCGCGAACGCACCAAAGAGTTGGGTATCCGCAAGGCATTAGGCGCACCGCCTATCACGGTGATGCTGTCCGTAGTGGGCGAGTCGTTGGCGATTACCAGTATCTTTGGCTTGATAGGTGTGCTGTTGGGTAGCGGCGTAGTGTCGCTGATTGGCATGCTGACCGCCAACGCACAAGAGCAAGTACTGGTCAATCCATCTGTGGATGGCTGGGCGGTGATGGTGGCTACCCTAATCTTGATTATCATTGGCGTGCTTGCAGGCGCTATACCTGCCTACCGCGCTATGCGTATCAAACCGATTGAGGCAATGAATGCGGATAAGTAGTTTAGTGTTTAGAGTTTAGTGTTTAGAGACATGGACTTTTTTGAAGAAATATGGGCTACGATTACCAAGAACCGTTCACGCAGTATCTTGACGGGCTTTGGTGTCTTCTGGGGCATGATGATGCTATTGGTATTGGTGGGCTTGGGGCAATCGCTCACCCAAGGTATCATGGCTAAGGTCGAGGGCTTTGCTATCAATTCGTGCTTCGTTATTCCCGACCGCACCAGCAAACCCTACAAAGGATTGCAGAAGGGACGAACTTGGTCTATCCACAACCAAGACATGCCCACTATTCGCCATGCAGCCACCCACGCTGATGTCATAGCACCCATGTGCTTTGGCGGAGAAAACACCGTGCGCTTTGGTACATGGCACGATGAGTATAATATGGTGGGTATCACCCCCGACTATCCCAAGATATTATATATCCCATTGCTCTACGGACGCGAAATCAACGAGATTGATGTACAGGAGAAACGAAAAGTATGTGTCATAGGCAACGATGTGTACAACAAACTGTTCCCCAAAGGAGGCAACCCCGTAGGCCAACTTTTGCATATTGGCAACATGCAGTTCCGCATTGTGGGCGTGAAGCAAAAGATCAAAGCGCAAATCTATTTAGGCGGACATCCCGACCAACAAGTCTTCTGGCCAATCTCCACACTGCAGCAAGCTCGCCAACTGGGCGAAAATATCCATCTCATCATGGCTACTGCCCAATCGAATACACCCGTCAGTATCGTGGAAGAAGAACTGAAGACTGTACTAAAAGACCTCTATACCATCGCTCCCGATGACAACCGCGCCATGTATACCCAGAACATGGAGGAAACGCTCAAATCAGTCCAATATCTGGTTGTCGGATTAAGCGCACTGATATGGCTCATCGGTTTAGGCACACTGATTTCGGGTGCGGTAGGTGTCAGCAATATCATGCTTGTCACCGTGCGCGAACGCACCAAAGAGATTGGTATTCGCCGTGCCATTGGTGCCAGTCCGTGGGTGATTACCAAGCAGATATTAGCGGAAAGTACCTTGCTCACGCTGTTAGCAGGACTGTTAGGTATAGTGGCAGGCGTTGGCGTACTGCAATTGGCACAACAGCTCTTGCAGGGCAATGAGATGTTTAGCCAAGACATGCAAATCAGTTTTGGCGTAGCCGTTGGCGGATTAGCCATCTTACTGCTTATCGGACTATTAGCAGGACTATTGCCTGCTCGCCGAGCATTGGCTATCAAGCCCATCGAGGCACTAAACGAAGAATAATAAAATAATAAGCATATGAAAAAAGCAAAGAAATGGATCCTGTTGGCAGTTATCGCCGCAGTGGTAGTAGGAGTATTCGTGTATCTATGGCAACAGTCACGCCCCAAACCAGTGAAGTACGAGACACCGGTAGTGACATTGAGCACGATTCAAAAGAGCACCATCGTTACGGGTAAGATTGAGCCACGCGATGAGGTGGAAATTAAACCTCAGATATCAGGTATCATTACCGAACTCTACAAACAAGCAGGCGACAAAGTGCGTGTAGGCGATGCCATTGCTAAAATCAAAGTCATTCCCGATATGGCACAACTCAATAGTGCCGAGTCGCGTGTACGCCTTGCTAAATACAATCTGGAAAACTCACGCAAAGTCTTTGAGCGCGATTCCGTTCTATTGGCACAAAACGTGATTGCCAACGAGGCATACGAGAAATCGCGATTGCAATACATCTCCGACCAAGAGGAGTACTTGGCTGCCGAAGACCACCTCAGCATCACACGCGACGGCGTGGCACAAAAAGCCGATGCGGGTTTCACCAACACCATCGTGAAAGCCACCATTGCAGGCACCGTCTTGGATGTGCCAGTCAAAGTGGGCAACTCGGTCATTCTCACCAACACCTTCAACGATGGTACGACCATCGCCACCGTAGCAGACATGCAAGACCTACTCTTTGTCGGTAGTATCGATGAGACAGAGGTCGGCAAACTGCGCGAAGGCATGCGTATGGATTTGGTGATTGGTGCACTCAACGACCAACGCTTCAGCGCAACACTCGAATACATTGCTCCAAAGGGCACCGAGCAAAATGGTGCGATGATGTTCGAAATCAAAGGAGCTGCCACCATTCCCGATAGCGTAGTAATCCGCGCTGGGTATAGTGCCAATGCCGAGATTGTATTGGCAGAGCGTGTGAACGTGCTCACTATTCCCGAATACACCGTAGAGATGGAAGGCGACAAGTCATATATTCAACTCATCACCGATACTGCCACCCAAGCCACAGAGCGCCGAGAGATACGCACAGGTCTGTCCGATGGACTGCAAATAGAGGTGCTTGATGGCGTACAAGAAGGAGATATTATTCGTGGCAACCAAATCACACAATAAACTATGAAACAACTACTTATCATTTCTCTTTGCCTCCTCTCATTGGGCGTGCATGCCGAAGTATTTACATGGCAACAGTGTATTGACTCGGCGTTGCTCAATAGTCTGACCATGCAAAAGCAAGGCAATCAATATGCCTCGCAACGCTTGCAATATACCCAGTCCAAAGCCGATATATCGCCATCTATCAGTGGTTCAGCAGGGCAGAGCTGGATATTCGGACGCTCAATTGGAGCGGACAATATCTATCACGCACAAAACTCATCGCAAACCACCTTCAATCTGGCTGCCAATATTGTGCTGTTCGATGGACTGCAAATGAAGTTCAATATCGACCAAGCACGTGCCAACATGCAGGCATCCGAAGCCAATATGCAAGCCATTCAGTCGCAAATCAAGATGAATATATCCACTATGTATTTGCAAGTGTTGCTCAGCAAAGAACTGCTCGCAGTAGCTGAGAACCAGCTGGCTGATACACGCATGAAGTTGCAACGCGATTCAGCCTTGGTGGCTATCAACCGTTTGCCTGCAGGCGAACTCTACACGCTGCAAGCGCAAGCTGCTCGCGAGGAGTTGGAAGTCACGCAACGCCAAAACAACCTGCAACTATCGCTCTTGGACTTAGCACAAGCCATCGAGTTGCAAGATATTACCCATTTCGACATTGCTATCCCAAGCCAAGAGGAATTGGCAGGTGGCTTGCTGCCCAACAACGAAGAAGTGTATCAAATCGCCCTGCAATCTCGCCCAGAGATCAAGGCATTGGAATATACGATTCAAGCCCACGAGAGTGCCCTCAAAGGCACCAAGTCCGCCTATTCGCCTACGCTCTCTGCGGGGGCCAGTGTCGGAACGGGCTACTACGATATGCAAGGGGCTGATAATACTACTTTCGGCACACAAATGAGGGACAACTTCAGCGCATCGGTGGGCTTAAACCTGCATGTGCCTATCTACGACAAGATGCAAATATCCACTCGTGTGAAGCAACAGAAACTGGCATTGGAGAATGCGCGTCTGGATTTAGAGCAACAGAAGAAAGACCTGCGCAAGGAGATTGACCAAGCGTACTACAACGCTCGCAATGCCAGCATTGAGCAATCGGCATCCGAGAAAGCCGAGCAATCCACCGCAGAAGCCCTACGCTACACCACGCAGAAATACGAGGCAGGACGTTGCTCGCTATATGAGTACCAAGAGGCATGCAACAACCACTTGCAGGCACAATCCACACGCCTCCAAGCGCAATACAACTACCTCTTTCGTCTGCGTATCCTGCAATACTACCAAGGGGTATTGTAGTGCTAATGACATAAAATATTTGCATATTTCAAAAAAATATAGTACCTTTGCAGGATTTTTGATACAATAGCGAAATTCAATAAACAAAATATATGACAAGCAAATAAACAAAATATATGACAAGCAAAGAGATTCGACAATCCTTTTTGGATTATTTTGAGAAGAAGGGACACAAGATTGTACCTTCAGCACCCATGGTCATCAAAGATGACCCAACACTGATGTTTACCAATGCAGGTATGAACCCATGGAAGGGTATCATCCTCGGTAATGACCCTATACAATATCCTCGCGTAGCGGACTCGCAGAAGTGCCTGCGCGTAAGCGGTAAGCACAACGACCTGGAGGAAGTAGGTCACGATACCTACCACCACACCATGTTCGAGATGCTCGGCAACTGGTCGTTTGGCGATTACTTCAAAGCAGGTGCCATTGACTTCGCATGGGAGTACCTTGTGGATGTGCTGAAAATCGACCCAAAGAACCTCTATGTAACCGTGTTCGAGGGTTCACCCGAAGAGGGCATCGAGCGCGACAATGAGGCAGCAGCGATTTGGGCAAAGCACTTGCCTGCCGACCATATCCTCAACGGCAATAAGCACGACAACTTCTGGGAGATGGGCGATACAGGTCCTTGTGGTCCATGCTCGGAGATTCACGTGGATAGCCGTAGTGAGGAGGAGAAAGCAGCTCTCTCTGGTCGCGAACTGGTGAACAAAGATCACCCACAAGTGATTGAGATCTGGAACCTCGTGTTCATGCAATACAACCGCAAAGCCGATGGTTCGCTGGACACCTTGCCCAACAAAGTGATTGACACAGGTATGGGCTTCGAGCGTTTGGTGCGCACGATGCAAGGCAAACAATCGAACTATGATACTGACGTCTTCCAACCTATGCTGAAGAAGATTGGCGAGATCTGCGGTGTGGAGTATGGCAAAGAGGAGAAAGTGGATGTGGCTATGCGCGTGATAGCTGACCATATCCGTACTATCGCCTTCGCTATTGCAGATGGTCAGTTGCCAAGCAACGAGAAGGCAGGTTATGTGATTCGCCGCATCCTCCGCCGTGCCGTGCGCTATGGCTACACCTTCCTCGGACAACGCGAGGCATTTATGTACAAACTGGTGCCACAACTCATTGCTGACATGGGCGATGCATATCCTGAATTGGTGAAGCAAGAGGCACAAATCACCCCAGTCATCAAGAGCGAGGAGGACGGTTTCCTACGCACACTGGACAAGGGTATCTCTTTGCTCGACAAACTGATGAAAGAGGCGAAAGGTAAAGTGATTTCGGGTGTGGATGTGTTCACATTGAAAGATACATATGGTTTCCCTCTCGACCTTACTCAATTGATTTTGAGCGAGAACGGCTTTACCACCAATGAGGAAGAGTACAACAAGGCATTGGAGCACCAAAAAGAGATGGGTCGCCAAGCCAACAAACAAGAATTGGGCGACTGGGTAGTGATTAACGAAGGTGAGACAGCGTTTGATGGATACGACGTGTTGCAATGCGAGACACAAGTGTTGCGCTATCGCAAAGTGAACCAAAAAGGCAAAGAACTCTATCAAGTAGTGCTCAGCCAAACCCCATTCTATGCTGAGATGGGTGGTGAGGTAGGCGATACGGGTACACTCGGTAATGTACGCGTACTCGACACCAAGAAGGAGAACAACCTGCCTGTTCACCTCTTGGCTGAACTGCCAGCAGATATAGAAGGTACATTGGTGGCAACGGTGGATACCGCTCGTCGTCAAGCCATTGCTTGCAACCACACTGCTACGCATATCATACACTACGCATTGCGCCAAGTGTTGGGCGAGCATGTGGAGCAAAAGGGTAGCTACGTATCGGCAGACAGCTTGCGCTTCGATTTCTCACACTTCCAAAAAGTGAGTGCAGAGGAGCTGCGCCAAGTGGAGATGCTTGCCAACGAGATGATTCGCCAAGACTTGCCTCTTGAGGAAAGTCGCAATACACCTATTGCGAAGGCAAAAGAAATGGGAGCTATGGCACTCTTTGGCGAGAAATATGGCGATGAGGTACGTGTCATCAAGTATGGTCCATCGGCAGAGTTGTGCGGTGGTTGCCACGTGGCAAGTACAGGTAAGATTGGTGCGGTGCGCATTGTGATGGAGACCAGTGTGGCTGCGGGTATTCGCCGTATTGAGGCAGTGACAGCAGCCAAGGCCGATGAACTCTACTACAAGCAAGTGGATATGATAGGCGGTCTGCGTGCGCTGTTCAACAACGCTCCAGACTTGGCAGGCGCTATCCGCAAAGCCATTGATGAGAACGCGGGCTTGAAGAAGCAGATTGAGACCTTCATGGCAGAGAAAGTAGAGCGTTTCCGCGATGAATTGATTGCCAAGGCAGAGGACTATAATGGCATCAAACTGGTGCGCGTAGAAGGTACGGTAGATGCTAACTTGCTGCGCAATGTGCCCATGTTGCTGAAAGGCAAGTTTACGGATGTGAAGTTCGCTGTAGTAGGTGCTACCGAGTGGGAAGGCAAACCAATGATTACGGTGGTACTGTCGCAACCATTGGTAGATGCGGGAAAGAACGCAGGTCAGATCATCAAGTCGGCTGCTAAGCATATCCAAGGCGGTGGCGGCGGTCAAGCATGGATGGCTACCGCAGGTGGTCGCAATGTAGCGGGATTAGGTGCTGCTATGGAGGAAATGTTAAATGCTATTGTTGGATAAATGACAATATATCAAGCAAATATTCTATTTACATCGTCGCCTACACAATTCGAAGTGTATGAGCGAGGGTATATCGCTGTGGATGAGCAGGGAGTGATTCAGGGAGTATATCACTCGCTGCCAGATGGTCTGATGTATGACCAATTGGTGGATTTTGGTGACAAATTGCTGATACCAGCGATGAATGATTTGCATGTACATGCACCACAGTTCTGTAACATGGGAATAGCCATGGATATGCAACTGTTGCCTTGGCTCAATACCTATGTTTTTCCAGAGGAAGCCAAGTTTGCAGATGAAGCATATGCTGAAACAGTTTACCATGCTTTTGTTTCGGAACTATGGCGTCAAGGTACGATGCGTGCTGCGGTATTTGCTACATCTCACACACCTGCAACGCAAATCCTTGCTCGCAGCTTTGCTGATGCTGGTATGGGGGCTCTGGTTGGTTTGGTAGGCATGGATCGGCATGCGCCAGATAACTTGTGCAATACATCTATGTCATGGGTTAGTGGTATGAAAGCTTTGGTAGATACGATGGCAGAAATGCCATTGGTAAAACCAATCATCACTCCGCGTTTTATTCCTTCGTGCACACCAGCAATGCTGCAAACGATGGGAGAGATGGCACAGCAGACCACACTGCCAGTACAATCGCATTTGAGCGAAAATCAGCAAGAAATAGCCTGGGTACAAGAATTAGAGCCAGCATCTACATGCTATGGCGATGCATATCATCGCTATGGTTTGTTTGGAGATACACCTACGCTAATGGCGCATTGTTGTTATACCGAAGGTGAGGAATTGCGTCTGATGCGCGAGCAGAATGTGTGTGCTGTACATTGTCCGACATCCAACTGCAATTTGGCATCTGGTATAGCTCCTGTACGAAAATTTTTGCAAGCAGGACTGAATGTAGTACTGGGTTCTGATATTGCAGGTGGACACCATCTTAGCATGTTCCGCGTGATGCAGTATGCTGTGCAGATGAGTAAATTGCAATATGTATCCTCCAATGGTCAGTATCCATTCTTGACATTATCGGAAGTGTTTTATATGGCTACCAAGGCAGGTGGTGCTTTCTTTGGGCAAGTAGGCAGTTTTGAACCTGGGTATGCTTTCGATGCACTTGTCATCGATGACCTCTGTCTTTCGCCTCATAGCATGGATGTCCCATCGCCTATTCATCGCCTGGAACGTTTTATCTATTTGGGTGATGATCGCCATATACAACATCGCTTCTGTCAAGGCAACGAAATCAATCAACCATAGATAGTTATATAGATGAAAACCCTAACAGGGCGACTGCCCATGAAATATCGTTCTGCGGTTCGTTTCGTGCTCGTTGGAGTACTTGGAACGGGCATTCAGTATGGTATCTACTATCTGCTGTTGGATATATTTCAACGCTATTGGCCAGACTTGGGCATTCTTACTTCTGTGGCTTTTACAGCAGGTTTCATCATTGAGATGATATGCAACTATTTCATCACAAGTTTCTATACTTTCAAGATGCGCCCAAGTTGGAAGAATGCAGGCGGTTTTCTATTTGGACGAGCTATTAATTATGTGCTTCAACTCCTGCTACTCAACCTGTTGATATGGTTGCATCTCTCTGAAGAATATTCAGGCATATTAGCCATCATATTGGCCGGTGTAATCAACTATTTTGTCTTACTACCTTTTTATAAGGATAAAAAACGGGAAAAATAATGTCACTTGGCAAATGGATATTAGGAGGGTTAGGCTTTGTAGTAGGTGGACCAATAGGTGCACTGATAGGTGTATTCATCGCCTCGATGTTTGATACGTCTAAATATATATTGCAAGGCAGTGATTCCGATAGGCAGACTACCTATCAACGTCGTCAACGTGCTACTGAAGGTGATATAAGCGTATCTATCATCGTGTTGATTGCTTGTGTCATCAAGGCAGACGGAAGGGTACTCAAATCTGAGATAAATTATATCAAACCTTTTCTATTGCACACTTTTGGCGAAGAACGGGCGAAACAAGCGCTCTCCTTGCTCAAGCAGCTGCTGGAGCAGGAGATAGACCCTGTGGCAGTGTCTCATCAAATGGCGCAATATATCAATTATTCCACTCGCTTAGAATTGATTCGCATATTGCTTGAATTGGCAAATTCGGATGGTGAGATTGCTGCGCAAGAGCTCAATATCATTCAGATTATAGTTACCAATATGGCTGTTCAGCAAGCTGATTATCAGTCTATATTGGCATTATATCAACGCCATAAAGATGTCAATTGGGCATATACGGCATTAGAGATTGAGCCTTCTGCTACTAACGACGAAGTGAAGAAAGCGTATCGTCGTATGGCAATGAAGTTTCATCCAGATAAGGTGGCCAATGCAAGCGAAGAGGTGCGAAAACAAGCTACAGATAAGTTTCGCGGCATAAATGAAGCTTATGAACATATTAAGCAACAACGTGGCATGTAAATCACGATTCTTAATTCAGGATTATGAAAGTAACGCTGCTGGTAGTCGGAAAAACCACTGATGAGCATATTGACACATTGATACAAGCATATCAAAAGCGTCTAACTCATTACTTACCATTTACATTGCAGGTTGTTCCCGAACTCAAAAATACGAAATCTCTTACGGCGGAACAGCAAAAGCAAGCAGAAGGTGAAATGATTATGCGTGCGATAACGCCATCTACAGATTTGATTTTGTTGGATGAACATGGCAAAGAATATCGGTCGATAGAGTTTGCTGATTATCTGCAAAAACGTATGTCATCGGGTAGGGATGTGGTCTTTGTTGTGGGAGGACCTTATGGCTTTGCAGATGCAGTATATCAGCGTGCCAATGGTAAGATTTCGCTTAGCAAGATGACATTTTCACATCAAATGGTTCGCCTGTTCTTTGTGGAGCAACTCTATCGAGCGATGACCATATTGCGTGGCGAGCCATATCATCATGAATAAAGATTAGTTATTAGATTTTTTAAGGTATATGAAAACATTTTTTTCTTTCAAAGAAGTTTTTAGTCCAAAACTTTTTTCATCACTACGCACCTACAACAAGCAACGTCTTCTGCAAGATACCATTGCTGGTATGATTGTGGGTATTGTGGCTATTCCTTTGGCTATTGCCTTTGGTATATCTTCGGGAGTGGGACCTACTGAAGGTTTGGTTACAGCTATCATCGCTGGTTTTCTTATTTCGGCTTTTGGTGGTAGTAAAGTACAGATTGGTGGTCCAACAGGTGCTTTCATTGTCATTATCTATGGCATCATTCAGCAGCATGGACTCACAGGATTACTAATAGCCACTATTATGGCTGGTATCTTGCTTATTTTCATGGGATTATTCCGACTGGGAAATGTGATAAAGTTTGTACCTTATCCTGTGATTATAGGTTTTACAGCAGGTATTGCTGTGACTATCTTTACTACGCAAATGAACGCTCTCTTCGGTATGGGCATACAAGATGCACCAGCAGATTTTATTCATAAATGGATATGCTATTTTGAGCATTGGCGCGACATCAATTGGTGGGCATTTGCAGTAGGTATAATTTCTTTGCTTATCATTGTTTTCTCTACGAAAATTAGCAAGAAAATCCCTGGCTCATTGGTCGCTATCGTGCTGATGACATTGATAGTATGGATTTTGCGTGAGTTTGGTGGAGTCACATCTATTACCACCATTGGTGACTTATATACTTTGCCAGATGGTATGCCTGCTCCTCATTTGCCAGCATTGCATTTGGCAGAAGGTGAAACGCTCTTTATGTTAGTACGTGATTTGTTTCCTTCAGCATTTACCATTGCCATGTTGGGTGCTATCGAATCACTACTGTCTGCAATGGTGGCTGATGGTGTGATTGGTGATAAACATAATTCCAATACCGAGCTCATTGCACAAGGTATTGCGAATGTAGTAGTTCCATTCTTTGGTGGTATTCCTGCTACAGGAGCGATTGCGCGTACTATGACTAACATCAACAATGGTGGTCGTACCCCAATAGCGGGTATTATCCATGCGGTTGTGCTTTTGCTGGTGTTGCTATTCTTGGGTCCTCTGGTGGGCATGATTCCTATGGCATGCCTTGCGGGTGTATTGATAGTCGTCAGCTACAACATGTCGGGATGGCGCTCCTTCTTGTGGCTTGCCAAAGCACCAAAGTCTGATTTTATTGTGATGCTTGTGACATTCGTATTGACTGTGATTTTCGACCTCACAATTGCTATTGAAGTGGGATTGCTATTGGCAGTTATTCTCTTCTTGAAGCGTACCAACGAAGCTACTGTGATTCGCTCTTTCTCCGATGAGATTGATCCTACTTACCACAACGATGTTCGCCTACACGGCAACGATTTAGACATGCTTCATATTCCTCCACATACTGAGGTATATGAGATAGATGGTCCATATTTCTTTGGTATCGCTAACAAGTTCGACGAAATCAGCCAACGTATAGGTGCCGATGGACAAAAGGTACGTATTCTGCGTATGCGTAAGGTTTCGTTTATTGATTCGACAGGTATCCACAACTTGGAGCAACTTTATTTTCGTTCACAGCGTTGTGGCATGACCTTGGTGTTGTCAGGAGTGAATAAACATGTATTCAAAACCTTAGAGAAATCAGGTTTAGTTCAGTTGATAGGTCGTGAGAATATCCGTGATCATATCAATGGCGCTTTAGCTCGCGCCGAAGAGATTGTCAGCGCTTAAGTAGTGATTTTTTCGCTATCAACTTTTCATTTACTTGCATATGTCAAAAATAATCACTACCTTTGCACCCAAATATACATTAACCAAAGAGAATATGGAAAAAGTAATCAGTGGCATTCGCCCTACGGGTAATTTGCACCTTGGAAATTATTTTGGTGCAGTGAAGAGTTTTGTGAAGATGCAAGAGGAATATAACTGTATGTTCTTTATTGCGGATTGGCATTCACTTACTACACACCCAACCCCCGAAAACTTACGTACATCTGTTCGCACTATCCTCGCTGAATATCTCGCATGTGGCATTGACCCTCAAAAGGCACCTATCTATGTGCAGAGCGATGTGAAGCAAGTGCTTGAGTTATACCTCTATCTCAATATGAATGCCTATCTCGGCGAATTGGAACGTGTCACATCCTTCAAGGAAAAAGCGCGCAAGCAACCTGATAACGTGAATGCAGGTTTGCTGACCTATCCATCGCTGATGGCTGCGGATATCCTCGTGCATAAGGCAGATAAAGTGCCTGTAGGCAAAGACCAAGAGCAGAATATGGAGATGGCGCGACTATTTGCACGTCGCTTTAATCGTATCTATAAGACCGAGTATTTCAAGGAACCAGAGTCGTTCCACTTCAATGCTAAAGCCGTGAAAGTACCTGGCTTGGATGGTAGTGGCAAGATGGGTAAGAGCGAAGGCAATGCGATCTATCTCTGCGACGATGAAGCCACCATCAAAAAGAAAGTGATGCGTGCAGTGACTGATGCAGGACCAACCATGCTCAACCAAGTGAAGCCGGAGCCCATTGAAAACCTCTTTACATTGATGCAATTGGTTTCTACTCCCGATACCTACGATTATTTCAATGACCAATACAACAATATGGCCATTCGCTACGGCGATATGAAGAAGCAGTTGGCTGCAGATATCAATGCCTTCTGCGCACCTATCCGCGAGCGTATTATTGATTTCCAAAGCAACGAAGAATACCTTGCTAAAGTAGCACGCGAAGGTGCTGAAGCTGCATCTGCCAGCGCTGAAAAGACCATCCGCGAAGTACGCGAGATTATAGGCTTCCGTAGCTAAAGGCTTTGGCACAACTTTTGCTGAACGACAATTAAAGACCTTAAAGTCCTTAAAGTCCTTAATGACCTTAGCGCCCTTACTCGCATGAAACGCTACATAATCATATTAACCGTTGGGCTATTGATTCCGAGCCTTGTCGCCTTGTCGCCGCTCGCCTCATCGCCTAACACCCTCCCTTTAGGGAGGGGTGGGGTAGGCGTATATACCGATGATTCCTATTATTGGCCAGTGGTGGACACGATTGTGCCTACCGAGCCGATGTATGATAAGAACGCGCGCGAATTTATTTTCTTGGCAGATACAACGCAATATCCCGATACGGTAGTGATGATAATTAAGAATTGAGAATTTTGAATTAGGTGAAACGATTTGCCTACATATTGAGTCTTTGCTTTGGGTTGTCAACTGTCAATTGTCAATTGTCAACTGCGCAAGATATGCAACGTTTTGCTGAACGTCAAATCATCGGTACGGCTCGTTACGTGGGTATGGGTGGCGCCATGACGGCTATCGGTGGCGACCCTTCGGCTGTGATAGATAATCCTGCGGGTTTGGGCTTATACCGACGTAGTGAGATTGCACTCACTATTGATGAAACCATCGATCGTACGCAGCAGGTGGGGAGTGAGGATACCTACCAACGTGCCCGCTTCGCAGCGCCTCATGTGTCGGCTATCTGGGCATGGGGAAATCCAATGAAGCAACGTGGCATGATTTATAATAACTTCATGTTTTCTGTCAATCGCCTTGCTAATTTCAATCGCGATGTGGTAGTGAGCGGTCGTGGGATGGGGATGGCAGCGACCATTTGCCAAAAGACCAATGGGTTGGCAGAAGCATCTCTATACGACAAGCCTTGGGACGATGTAGAAATAGGTTGGTTGAGCATATTGGGTTACGAAGGCTATTTGATTGACCCTCAGGTGGATTCGCTGGCATCCAATCTGTTTGATAAGTATGCCTGGATACCTGCTATAGATTTTACTGACGGCAAGTTGTCTGTTTCAGAATCAGGTACTTATGACCAATATACGCTTTCGTGGGCAAGCAATATCAGCAATCAATGGTATATAGGTGTGAGTTTGAATATCCCTACACTGAGTTATACCAAACACGTATCGCATTATGAAACGAATCGTATCCATTCTGCTGAACTGAAATCAATGTATCATCTTTCTGGATTGGGTGTCAGTGGTGCTATCGGCTTGATTTACCGTCCTATTCAAGCACTGCGTATCGGTGCTTCGTTCGAAACACCAACGATGATGAGTCTTTCGATGCAGACTGAAGGCGATATGTATGCCACGTTAGCTCCAGAGGATATTCTGACCCCGGAGAGTGGCATGATTAGCACAGAAATGCTAACACCATTGCGCACCAGTGTGAGTGTGGCAGGTCAATTAGGTAGTATAGGCTTGTTGGCGTTGCAATATGATTATGCCCATGCCGTGGAGATGGAGGATGTACATACCTTGCGTATAGGGGCTGAAGTACAAGCTTGCCGTGGCTTCTTCCTGAATGCGGGTTATGTATATGAGTCATCGTTCTTAAACGAACATCCTGTATGGCAATTGGCGTACAACGACATACGAACAGATATGGATTATCGCTACACAGCATCTTCGCAGTACGCGAGTGCTGGTTTGGGCTATCGAAGTGATAGAATGGTGGCACAAGTGGCGTATCAATATCGTTGGCAAACGCTCCATCAATATGCTACTGAGATGCAGATGACCGCAATGGATGTACATACTGCTACGCATCGTATTGTAGCTACATTGGCATGGCGATTTTAACCATTCGTGCCTTTACACTATAAACTTTAAACTTTCAACCCACTTTTGGCACGATAATTGTAAAAGAATATGATATACTGCTCCACGCGAAGCCACTGTACGCGAAGCCAATAACGCGAACAATGTGAACCTCTTTACGTGAGCAAAGCGAACCTTAAAATATTGTTGCATTGCTTAGAGACCGGAAAACTCAACAAATTTTATCTTACGAGGTAGGTGCTTTTCTAATGGCGTGCTAATACTCTCCGCCGAGACCGACTCACACAGTCGTAGCGATGAGGTAGTTAGATTACAAAGGGTCTGTACCCCTCAAATCCTGTTTTATAGGAGTTTTCTCGAGTAAAAGCAATGCAGCAATTTTTTATGTGAGCGAGATAAGTAGTTCATCATGATGAAACAGAACAGAGCATATTTCTTTGACATGGACGGGGTATTGTTCGACTCCATGCCCCATCATGCCATCGCGTGGGAAGAAGTGATGAAGGCACATGGTTTGTGCTTCACAGCCCGCGATTGTTATATCAACGAAGGTCGCACAGGTGAATCCGTCATTCGTGAGGCATTTCAACAACTACTCGGTAGAGATGCCACCCCTGATGAAGTAACGACGATTTATGCGGAGAAGTCTGCATACTATCACCGATTGGTCAATACCGCTACGCCTACCATTCCGGGCGTGGCAGAGGTGCTGCAGTTTGTTAAAGACTCTGGCAGTCAAATATGGGTGGTTACTGGCTCTGGTATGCGAACATTGTTGGATAGCCTGAATACGGTATTTCCATCTGTATTTCAGAAAGATAGAATGATTACAGCTTTTGATGTGACGCATGGGAAACCCGATCCTGAGCCTTATCTAAAGGCATGGGAACGCTCTGGACTGAAGAAAGAGCAATGCTTCGTGATTGAGAATGCGCCCTTGGGTATTCACTCTGGTAAAGCAGCAGGATTGACTGTTTATGCCGTGAATACGGGTATATTGACCAATGAAGACTTATCTCAAGCGGACCAAGTCTTTGATAACATGACCGAACTGCTTGCTTTCTTGCAAGAAGAGCGCTGATAGTGTATAGTTACCATTATGCTTGTTATCAAGAATCTGTCTTGATATTTTTCGCTATTTTTTTGCTCAATTCAAAATAATTCACTACCTTTGCACCGCAAAGCCGAGTAATCTGTTTTGCAGACATAAATAAAAGGCGTTTATTGGCGCTTGTTTTGGAACAATGAAATCCAGCAAATTTCGCAACCCAGAGCAAGAGAGCGGTAAATGCCCATTGGTATGTTATATCCGTTGTGTCCTACAACGATTAGCATATCGGCGTGGGCATTCATTGTTTATTCTTGTTGCAGGGTCTTGCTGGAACCTCATTGTTAGGAATAAGCACAAAGAGGTTCCACGCTTTTGTTAGAAGAATCGGACATTTGGAACCAATGTCGCTAAATACAAATACTTATGAAAAATTTAACTTACCTGAGCAAAATCTTCTTTGCTTTAACTCTTGCCTTTGGGATAAGCATTTTCTCGTATGCCTACGATTTCAAAGTTGGAGATTTGTGCTATGCCGTTCTTAATTATGAAGAGGTAGCGGTAGTTGGAGAAAATTATGCACCAGCATACTACTATCTTCCTGCCTCTCTGGAAATTCCAAGTAAAGTTGTTTATTCGGGCAATACATATACTGTAACAGAGATAGGAAATTATGCATTTCAAGCATGCGAGATGTTGGAGTCTGTTACTATTCCTAATACAGTTAAAAAGGTAGGGATTTATGCCTTTGCAGCTTGTACCAAACTATTAAATATTTCTTTCCCAGAAAGTTTGGAAGATGTTATGGGAGGAGCGCTATACGAGTGTGCATGGTATGATAATCAGCCAGACGGATTGCTTTATGTTGGTAATTTGTTATATCGTTACAAAGGGGTTGCTCCTGCGGAAACTATAGAAGTTCGAGAAGGTACGAAAGCCATTTTGGATTTTGCTTTCACTCAGCAACCCAATATCCAATCTGTTGTATTACCAAACAGCGTAACTTCTGTGCATGTGCGAGCATTTGCTGATTGTCCTAATCTGGAAACTGTTGTTTTGCCCAATTCGCTATATGTAATAGAAGATGAGGCTTTTGCAAATTGCGCGAAGTTATGTAGTATTAAATTGCCTCAAGATTTATCAACAATAGGAGCATATGCTTTTGGTGGTTGCAGCAGTTTGTCGCAAATTGAATGGTCTCAACAATTGACTAATATTGGAGTGAGTGCATTCTATGAATGTACTCAATTAGATAATGTGGATGCAATACCTGCAACCATTCAAAAAATAGGTGCGAATGCTTTTTATAATACAGCATGGGAAAAACGTCAACCTGCTGGATATTTGTATATTCATAATATATTCTATGCTTACACGGGTGAATTATTAGAAAATTTACATATAAATATTAAACATGGAACAACCTACATATCTGGTGGTGCGGTATCTTGTTGTTGGCTTACAAATGGGCGTTATAGAGAAAATGTTGTTACAAAGCTTACTATTCCTACTACTGTTAAAGAAATCGAGGATAAAACCTTTGCAGGTTGTAATAAACTTGATACGATAATTTGTGCTGCAAGTACAGTACCTATTATTGGAGAAAATACTTTTAGTACAAAGACCTATGAGAACTCGAAATTATTAGTATTTGACTATTTATTAAAGTACTATCAGTATGGTGATTTTTGGAGGAATTTTGTGAATATTCAGCCTATCACGGATTACTCTTCGTTTAATCCAAAAACATTTATGAGCGATGGTTTCTATTATAATATCATCAATGATACGATAGCGCCTTTTGAAGTCGAAATTACATACACATGGGGAGCAGGGGCATCGTTTAATACTAAAAATTATACAGAACTCACCACTTTACACGTTCCATCTACAGTGGAATATCAAGGTGTAATATATAATGTAACGCGTATTGGAGAATTAGCTTTTAATGGTGCACAAAAATTGCAACAAGTAACAATGAATGAAAATATCAAAACGATTGATAGATTTTCTTTTACGAATTGCCCACAATTGACGGAAGTGCAAATAGGTGAGAATGTAGACTCTATCTTATTAGATGCATTTGGCTTTGGCAAATTACAGCAATTAACTATTCCAAAGAATGTTAGGTATATTGCACCTCTCATTGTGCGTAATAATCCAATAACCTCCATTAATGTACATCCAGAAAATACAAATTATACTTCAATTGATGGGGTGTTGTTCAACAAAAAAGAGAATGTACTCCATACGTTCCCTGCAGCGTACGCTCCAGAATATACAATACCAGAATCAGTTGATACGATAGGAAATTGTGCGTTTGCTGGCACAGCAATAAAGTCTGTAGTATTCCCCAAAAATCTAGTATATATAGCAAATGAGGCATTTAGTGGTACAAAATTAACAGAACTGGCTTTGCCAGCTTCGTTACAATCAATAGGAATGTATGCCTTTGATATGTGTACTAGCCTTACAAAAGTAACATGTTATGCTACCACTGCTCCTATTATGAGTGATGGAGAGTCAGAATACAAATATCATGTATTTTTGCGAGTATCAGTCTCTGATATTCCCCTCTATGTTCCAACGGGATCCATAGATGTATACGAAGAGGCGAACCAGTGGAAAGAATTTGGTCAAATCTTGCCTATTGAAGGTACCAATGTTGAGCATGTACAACAGCCACAGTTAGAACAAGTACAGAAACTCCTCCGCAACGGTCAACTTATCATCTTGCGTGACGGTAAGACCTATAATGTCATGGGACAGGAGTTGTAATCTGTGTTTAGTGTTTAGAGGACGCTTCGCTACTATTTAGTGGACGTCCTTCGGACTACAACTTAGACTTAGGCGCGGGCAGAAATGCCCGCGCTGTGTTTATCCTTTCAGAGGGGGGCGGTGGTCTTCGGAAAACGGGAAACTGAAAAGTGAAAATAGAAAAGCCACAGATAGGGCACAAATAGCCCATAGATGTGCTACAGTGGTCACGAAGTGGTCGCGTAGCCAGAAGAGAACTTGAGGTAATTATAGAAAGAGAACTATCGGATATAAATATCTTCGGGATATGCTACATGCGTGAGGAATAGTCCTTCAGCAGGGGCTGATTCGCCTGCTGCACAGCGGTTGTGCTGCGTGATGACCTCGGCAAACTGCTCCTTAGTCATCTTACCACGACCGACTTCAAACAATGTACCTACTACCGCACGCACCATATTACGCAGAAAACGGTCAGCAGCGATAGTGAATACGGCGTGTCCGTTTCCCAATTCTTGCCACTCTGCACGCGTAAGATCGCAAATAGTGGTCTTCACATCTGTATTCGTGCGGCAGAAAGAAGCAAAATCCTGTTTGCCAATCAACAATTGCGCCGCTTCATTCATCGCTTCGAAGTTCAATCCTGGGCGTACACGCGTGGCTTGTGTACAAAGAAAAGGGTCTTTGTGATCAATGATATGATATTCGTATGTACGACGCACTGCATCAAAGCGTGCATGCGCATCATCCCTCACAGGGTAAACATCAAAGACTGCGATAGAATCGGGCAAAATACCGTTTAACCTGAATTTTGAATTAAGAATTAAGAATTTAGAATGGTCATTGTCTGGTAAATCGAAATGCGCATACATCTCGCGGGCATGGACGCCAGCATCGGTGCGACCAGCAAAAGTGAGTGGTACCTCCTCACGGAAAATCATAGCCAACGCCTGTTCCATAGTCTCCTGAACAGTCACGCCATTAGGCTGGCGTTGCGAGCCGTGAAAGGCAGTACCATCGTATGCAAAGCGGAGGAAATAGCGCATGTTCTGTTTAGTGGACGCCCTAAAGGGCTACTGTTTAGTGATGAATGACTGGATTTGCTGCTTGATTTCGGGGGAGAGGTTTTTGAACCATGCTACGGCGCAACCTCCTCCGATAAGTACTAAGGAACGAACGATACTACTAAACCATATATGATGGATAGGCATGTACTTTTGCCACAAGAAATTCAAATTGAGTATCACCACAATCAGCAGCAGAATCTTCAGATGTTGGCGCGTGAAAGTAGGCGCATGAAGCGCGAAACGGACTGTCAATGTGATAAATAGAAAATATATTGCGTAAGCTATGAGATTGCTCACGGCTGCTCCATTCATGCCGAAATGAGGAATGAGAAGATTATTGAGCAATATGGACAAGGTGGTTAGGATAAACGAAAACAATAGTGAGAATGCGTAGAAACGCGAATAGTTGAGGGCGGAAGAGGTAAACGTACATACCGCAATAAACAATTGGCTTGTTGCTAACATCAATACCACTTGACGGGCTGAGGCATAGGTCTCGCCATTGGGTAGTATATGGAAAATGAGGTCGATATTGAGCCAAATCACACAAAGGATGATTCCGCCTATAAGTAGCAATGTACTACTGACTTGCTGTATGAGGTGGGCCGTCTCGTGTTGGTTGTTCTCTTTGATAGCAGTCGCCAGCTGTGGTGCGGCAATCGCAGCCATCGAACGATAAGGGATACTGACCATCACTGCGATATAGGTGGCGATGGCAAAGATGCCCGTATAAGCAAGACCCATCTCGGCAGTGATAAAGAACGATGAGAGAGTAGGGGCTAACACCGAAGCTACTGCGGAAATAAGTAGGAAGCCCGTATAAAGCAAGTATTGTCGCACCAATGAGCGATTGTTGCGCAAGAAGTTCCAATCTGGGCGCAAAGAAATTTCGCCCAGCGAAAAGAGATAGCCCATATTGCAGCACATGGCTATAGCATACACACTGCACAGTGCCACAACAAAACCATTGATATCCACTACGCGGAAGGCGTAGAGTAGGTAGGCAACGAGCAATCCAATGCGAGTGATGAGTTCGCGCACGGCACGAGGCACTACGATATGCATGCGCACGTTGGCATTGGTTTCAAATACGGTCTGGTAGAGCATAAAAAACGCCATCGGAAGCACCATGTAGTAGTACTCTACAAATAATGGTGACTTCTCGCCAAACCATTGACTAAGAGGTGTATAGCATGCGCAGTAAATAGCTGTAAAGAGTGCAAACCCCACCAAGGGAACTATCAGTGTCCAGAAAAAGAAACCGTGATCGGAATTATCACCTTTCACCTTTAACCTTTCACCTTTCACCTTAAAATGCGGATAGAAGCGAATGATAGAGGAGGAAGTGCCCAATTGGGCAAGTCCGATAAAGAGAGTGGCAGCATCCACCAACACGCGCGCCAAACCAATCTCCTCGGCTGTGAGGAAACGCGTGAGTACAAAGAAGGTAGTAACAAAGCCCACCGCCACCCCAAGATAGGTGACGATGGTGCCTTGAATACTTTGTTTGGCGATGATGCCCATGTTAACAGTTAATAGTTAACAGTTGATAGTTGATATTACTTCTCGATGCCGAGTAATTCTACCTCGAAGATGAGGGTAGAGTATGGAGGGATAGAGCCGGCTTGTTGTGCACCGTAACCCAACTCTTGTGGGATATAGAAGCGGAACTTACTGCCAACAGGCATGAGTTGCAAGCCCTCTGTCCAACCCTTGATCACTTGGTTCAAACCAAATGATGTAGGCTCGCCACGCTCAACGCTACTATCGAATACAGTGCCATCAATCAAAGTACCATGATAGTGTACTTTTACGCGATCAGTAGCAGCAGGTTTTTTACCTTTGCCCATCTTCAGCACTTCGTATTGCAAACCGCTCTCGGTAACTTTAACGCCTTCTTTCAATGCATTTTCAGCCAAGAACTTCTCGCCATCTTCTTTCACGCTACCGTACTTGATATTGTTCATTGTAGTTTGGATGTACTCGCCAGCTTGTTCGCCGGTCATAGTGGTGTCGCCGAGCAAACCATTGATGAAACCTTGTTTGATAAGTACGAAATCGGTAGCCAACGATGGCTCGCCAATCAGACCTTGTGCCTCTTGTGCTTTGATGTTCTTACCGATTTGCTCACCCATATTCACGATTTGTGGGTTTTTCACATGGCTCTTCAATCCTTTGTTGATATAGGTGATGAAGTCTTTGGTCATTTGACCTGTAGAGTCCATCAGCAATACATAGCGAGCTACTTCGTCGCCATTGAGATAACCAAATGCGTAGTTCACGCTATCGTTTTGGTTTTTCAGTTCAATGGTTTTTACTTTGTAAACGCATTTGCCTTTCACCACTTTACCCATCTCTACGCTGTCGTTTATCATAGCAGATGCTTGGTATTGTGCTTGGAAGTAGTTGCGTGCGTCATCTGCTTTCATCACTGTAGTATCGTGACGTAAGCCGTTTACCAATCCTTGGAAGAATACTTTTTGGTTGATAGCCCATGCTGGGTTATCTGCCAAACCATTCTTCTCGGCATTCTTAATAGCATGACCGATGTTTTTACCGATGTTAGCAGCCTCGCTTAGCTCTTCCACTTTGCCATCGTAGCCACGTTGGAGAGCGTCGATGAATTCTGTTACTGTTTCAATCGAAGAATCGTTGCGGAGTTGATACATTTTCATTTGTGCGCCATTCACCACGCCGAGTGCATAGTTCATACTGTCGTTTTGGTTGGTGAGTGCCACTTTTTGTACGGTGTAAGTATTACCGCACGCAATCATTGCCATTGCAGCAATGAGGATAATTGTTAATTTCTTCATTTCTATTATTAATTTATGTTGTTTTACTTTTCTCGCTCCCTTCCCTTCAGGGAGGGGATGGGGGTAGGCTGATTATTATTCGATTCCGAGCAACTCTACTGTGAAGATGAGGGCAGCGTAAGGAGGAATGTTGGCTCCTGCACCGCGCTCTCCGTATGCCAATTGATATGGCAAGTAGAGTTTGTATTTGCTACCAATAGACATGAGTTGAAGACCCTCTGTCCAACCTTTGATTACTTGGTTGAGACCAAAAGTGATGCTCTCGCCGCGTTTGTAGCTGCTGTCGAATACGGTGCCGTCGATGAGGGTACCCTCGTAGTGTACGCGCACTTTGTCGGTGGCTTTAGGTTTTTGTCCGATGGTTGCCTCCAATACTTCGTATTGTAAACCGCTCTCGGTTACTTTCACGCCTTCGCGCTTAGCGTTCTCAGCGAGGAAGGCTTCGCCTGCTGCTTTGGCTTCGCCTGCGATTTTCTTTTCCAATTCGCTGAAGAACTTACCCAACACCTGTTGCGCCTCTTGATAAGAGATTTGTGGTTGGTTTTTCTCTAACACATCTTTGATACCTGCTGCCAAATCAGCATATTCGAGGGAAGTAACGCCACTGCCCATCAGGTTTTGACCCATGCTTAGGCCAATTGCATAACTAATTTTATCCATTTCGTTTATTTTAAATTTGTTCGTTTCACTCACGTTGTGTGCTTCGCGTTGTTATATTGTATGTCGCTGTGCGACGTTGTATGCGTTGCGTTATGTTGGTATTTGCGTTGTTTAGTTCACTTAATAACGCAGCTCTGCTGCATGTAACCTAACAACGTCCAAAGGGACACATAACGTTTACATATAACGCATCTTAGACGCCCAAGAGCTGATTCATTCGTGTGATATATTTGCCGATAATATCGAATTCAAGGTTGACTTGTGTACCCACCTGAATATACTTGAAATTGGTATTATCGTGGGTGTAAGGAATGATGCAAACACTCACATAACCTTTGCCACCCACCACATCGGGTTCGCAGACGGTGAGACTGACACCATTGATACTAACCGACCCTTTGTCCACGCAGAAGTAGCCACGCATAGTCATCTCACGGGTGCTCTCGTACTCAAAGCGGTAGTACCAACTTCCATCAGTTTCTTTGACCTCGATACAGCGTGCTGTCTGGTCCACATGCCCTTGCACGATATGACCATCTAATCGCTCGCCGAGCAGCATTGAGCGCTCGAGGTTCACCCAATCGCCCTCTTTCGCTTCGCCAAGGTTGGTGCGGTTGAGGGTCTCTTGCATGGCGGTGACTGTGTAGAGGTCGCCCTCCATCTTCACCACCGTGAGGCATACGCCATTATGTGCGATAGACTGATCAATGCTCAGCGGCTCGCCATATGGGTTACGCAGCGTGAAATGTTTATTGCCTTGTTCTTGCTCAATCTTCACGATTTGAGCCATTGTTTCTACTATTCCTGAAAACATATTATTTTTTCTTAATCAGTGTCTGTCCGTCCAAACGATAGAAGATGACACAATATATAATAAGGAGTAATGTGCCTACTCCCATTTTAAGCCATTCATTTGGCAGCAATAACTGTGCCAAACTGTAATATCCTGCCAAAAGTGCCAAAACGAGTAGGGTATATATGCCAATTCGGCGCAAATCGTAGGGTATCTCGAGGTGTTTGCGTCCCACGAAATAGGACAGCAGCATAATCACGAAATAGCATACGGTACTGCTCGCTGCGGACGCCATATAGCCAATTTGTGGCACGAATACTGCCTGCAAGCCAAAGGTAATCACTACTCCTATCAACGAGAAATACGCGCCCCATTGCGTTTTATCGGTCAATTTATACCAAAAACTGAGGTTGAAATACACACCTTGGAAGATATACGTCCAGAGTACAATAGGCACAATCTTCAACCCTTCCCAGTACGATGGAGCAATGATAAACTTCAGCAAATCGAGGTAGAATATCATCCCCAAGAGAATCATATACGAGAAGATGATATAATATTTCATCGCATCGGCGTATGCCTCCACCGACTCTCTGTCTTTGTGTTTGGCAAATACAAACGGCTCATACGCATAGCGGAAAGCTTGTGTGAACATCATCATCACCATCGCCACTTTGAAGCACGCGCCATAGATGCCTAACTGCGCTTGCGCATCGGCTCCGTCGTAGAAGAATGGGAAGAGGATACGGTCAAGTGTCTGGTTCATGATGCCACACACACCCAGTACCAATAATGGAAGTGAATAACGAAGCATCTGCTTGAGAAGTCCCCAAGAAAATACTCCTGAACTTCTAAACTTCTGAACTCTTAAACTCTTAAACCCTTCCCCAATCGCTGGCAACAAACATAGCGTCTGTATGCCCGTAGCCAATATATTCGCCACAAACACATACCCCACACCGTAGTCAGCATTGTACCACACCGAGATAATCCCCCAGTCTTGTATCTTCGGACAAAGCACGAGGAAGAATAGGTTTAGCACGATATTCAATCCCACAAACAGCAACTTGAGCGCAGCAAACTGTAGTGGACGTTTCTTGTAGCGCAGGTATGCAAACGGTATGCTGGCAAAGGCGTCCATAGCCACTACTATGCCCAGCAATGCGATAAACTCGCTATGCGTAGGGTAGCCCAATGCACACGCTATAGGCATACGCCATATCACGCAAGCCACCGCAAATAATAGCGATGTCGTGAACAATGCAATCAGCGACGTGCTATATACCGTTTGTGCGTTTTCTCCCTCTTTGTTAGCAAAGCGGAAGAAGCCCGTTTCCATGCCATAGGTAAGAATCACCAAGAGTAGTGCCGTCCACGCATATAAGTTCGTTACGATACCATAATCCGACTGCTGTTGCAGCACATAGGTGTATAGCGGCACTAACAGCCAGTTCAAGAACTTGCCTATAATCGACGACACACCATAGATGGCCGTCTCCTTGGCCAATAACTTCATTTGCAGGTTACTGCTCATATACTCCTACCAAACCTTTCTATCGGAAGATTATTTTATATTCAGTTTCTTGCGAATAGCTTTTGGAATAGCATTTTTATGAACTAACACATCGTTGGTCTTATATTGCATATATGCCTCCGACACATACCAGATTCCTTTGTATTCACTTTTCTTCGTACCCCATGAGTTCTTCACCATGTAGTAGCGCTTGCCATTTTGGTCTTTGGCTGTACCGAAGATTTGCATACCGTGGTCGTCGGTGTTCTCCCAACTGTCGTATGCGGCTTGGCGCATCTCTTGGGTGATAGTCTTCTCTGGAAGAGGTTTCTTGGTGAGTTCTTCGCGTTTATCGGTAGCGGAGAGTCCCAACCAACGTGCAGCATCGCTGCCAGTCAAGTCTGCTGCTTTCTCCTCTTCTGGCACTACGCCCAATCCCTTGCGTGTGAAGCACATCTCGCTGACATCGGCGCCCCATGCGAGGGTGTAACCATTGGCGAGCGCGTTGTCAATGATAGCCATCATCTCTTCCATTGGCACGTTGTACATTTGGTCCATACGCCAGTTGTCGGGTACTTCGAGTGCAAACGTGGTGTAGAATGGATGGTGGGTATAACTGGTGATGCTAACATAATCATCTGCATTCAATCCCAATTCCTCCGCAAAAGATTTTGGAGTATATTCCTTGCCATTGTAGGTGAAAGTCTCAGGGCACTCGCCGAGATAGGTGTCATATACTGCGGTAAGCGCTTTCTTCCATACGGGAGTCAGTTTCTTTAAGCCGCTATTGGTCACGGCTTTCACTACGCCACCTGCAATAGCATCCAACTCTGCGTGAACTGGTAATGTATCTGCAGGAGTGCTACCGTATTGAATACCAGGCATAACCTCTTGTGGTACCAGACCATAGTTCTTCAAGCAGTAAATCACATCGTATGCCGAACCGCCAGGCGCAAATTCTGCGGTACCGTACATACGCACGGAGTACTCGGCACGATCAAGCATCGTGTGATGCACCACAAACATCTCGCTCAAATCATATTCACCTTTGCCTATACGCAGGAGTTCGCTCTCGAGGAAACCGATGGTAGAGTAGCTCCAACATGTGCTACTGCGGTTTTGGTCTTTCACAGGAGTGATAGCAATGCTATCTACTGTGGTGAAGCGAAAACCATCGATGGAGTCGCTTGCCACTTGTGCGCTATCGCCCGATAAGATGCAATAATCAGCGCCTATGCCACTCAGTGCTACTGCACTGACTACAAGAGTTAAAAGAATTTTCTTCATAAATTTAATGGTATTTTATTTACGCTGCAAAGATACTACTTTTTTCTCATTCTACCAAAAAATACGCGTATTTTTTCAATCTTGTATTGACACCTTTGCACCAGCGGTAGCATTTTCAAAATTCATATTTATCCCGAAGATACCCCGAAGATACCCCGAAGATAGCTCATACATAATCAGCGAAATGGATAAAAAAATCAATATTCTGTCCTATATATTTTGTGCATTACAAATATTTTTGTACCTTTGTACCAAGTTTTACACCATACCCATAATAGCATGAATATCCGTTCTTATATTGCTGAAAATCGTGCCCGCTTCATGGAAGAGTGGGCGAGTTTGATTCGTATCCCAAGTATCAGTTGTCAACCTGCTCACAAAGACGATATGCTTCGCTGTGCCGAACGATGGCGCGAACTGTTGCTCGCCGCAGGTGCACAACGTGCCGAAGTCATGCCATCCAAGGGCAATCCATTCGTCTATGCCGAATACTCGCCGATAACCCATAGCGAAGCGTCCAGTAGCCCACAGGGCGTCCCATCTCCAATAGGCGCAGCGCCGTCCAATATCCCCACTGTTCTCGTCTATTCACACTACGATGTGATGCCTGCTGAACCTTTGGAACTTTGGCACTCTGAGCCTTTTGAACCTTCCATCCGCGATGGCCGCCTATACGCTCGTGGTGCGGACGATGACAAGGGGCAAGCGATGATTCAGGTTAAAGCATTTGAATACCTTGTTAAGAACGGACTGATGAACTGCCATGTGAAGTTCATCTTCGAAGGCGAGGAGGAGATTGGTAGCCCAAGTCTGGAGGCGTTCCTGGAAGAGCATCGCGAACTACTTGCATGCGACATCATTCTCGTGAGCGACACTTCTATGATTGGCAAAGATACTCCATCTATCACCACTGGACTACGTGGGTTAGCCTATTGGCAAATCGAAGTCACAGGCCCGAACCGTGACCTGCATAGCGGACACTTTGGCGGAGCAGTCAAGAACCCAATCAATGCGCTCACCGAGATGCTGGCAAAGGTGGTGGATGAGCAAGGCCGTATTACCATCCCGCATTTCTACGACGATGTACTGCCTATTCCGCAAGCCGAGCGGGAGATGATTGCCCAGATTCCGTTCTCGGAGCAAGCCTACCGCGAAGCAATAGATGTGGATGCCACCTTTGGTGAAGAAGGCTACTCCACGCTGGAGCGCAACTCCTGTCGTCCTTCCTTTGACATCTGTGGCATCTGGGGAGGCTATACTGGCGAGGGTAGTAAAACGGTTTTGCCGAGCAAGGCATATGCCAAGGTGAGTTGCCGTTTGGTTGCCAATCAAGATCACGAGAAGGTGAGCCAAGCTTTTGTAGATTATATGAAAAGTATCGCCCCTGCGGGTGTGCGCGTGGACATCACACCTATGCATGGCGGTCAAGGATATGTTTGCCCTATTGATATTCCTGCCTATAAGGCAGCGGAACATGGCTTTGAAGTAGCGTTTGGCAAGAAACCTCTCGCTGCACGTCGCGGTGGAAGTATTCCTATCATCAGCAGTTTTGAGCAAATATTGGGCGTAAAAACCATCTTGATGGGCTTCGGACTCGAGAAGAATGCTATCCATTCACCCAACGAGTCGATGGATTTGGAAGTATGGGAAAATGGTATTGTCGCTGTGACTGAGTTCTACCGTGCCTTTAACCTTTAACCTTTAACTTTTAACCTTTAACCTTCCTGCTTATGAACATCATTATCATCGGCAAGGGCAATGTTGCCACCAATCTCCATTATGCCTTTACCAAGAAAGGCGTAGCGTGCCAAATGGTCAGCAGTCGCGAGGGATTAGATGAAGTACCTCAGGCAAACGTGTATATATATGCTGTGAAAGATGAAGCTTTAGCTGAGGTGGTTGCACAAGTCAAGGACAAAGAAAAAGCGCTTCATCTGCATACTTCGGGCACTATGCCTATCACGGTTTTTGGCGCGGACAAACCGCATGCGGGTATCTTTTATCCTTTTCAAACATTCAGCAAGGCGCGTGTGATAGAGGACTTCTCTACCGTGCCAGTCTTTTTTGAGGCGCGTGGAATAGATGATATTAGTGCAGTCTATTCGTTGGCACTGACTATCACAAGCCACGTGTATGAGGCATCGCAACATGACCGCGAACGACTACATGTGGCGGGAGTATATGCTTGCAATTTCACCAACCTGATGTACACTATGGCTGCTGAATTGCTCAAGAATACGCATATTCCATTTTCTGCCCTCTTACCACTGATAGATGAGACCGCTGCCAAGATTCATGCTTTGGCTCCAGCGGATGCGCAAACAGGACCTGCTCGACGTAATGATGAGAATGTGATGAATCATCATTTGGCATTGCTCAATGATGAACAGCGCATAGTCTATAGTATGCTGTCGGACGCAATAAAGAAGCGAAATCGCTAATTGACAATCCTCGTAATACAAGAAAAAAGCCGTCTCACGACGATTTGTTTGGTATTGCTTCGCTTACGCTACGTAATACCATGAAAAAAGCCGTCTCACGACGGCTATTTTTCCAAGGTATTAGTCTGTTTGATTTTTTAAGGTACAAAAAAGATTGTGTCGATTTTTAAATCCGCTGCAAAGGTACTGCTTTTTTCTCATCCCTGCAAGAGTTGTTTATATGTTATGCAACACGTTTTTGGCGAAAATGGCTTAAATATGTTGTAAAACATACGTTTTCGGAGTATCTGGTTAATGTCTTTCCAACTCAATCACCTCTAAATCGCGAATTTCTTTCCCATCAATCACAAATCTCAGCAATGTCTGTACCGTCTGCCAACCTTGTTTGCCTGCTGCCCCAGGATTCATGGTCAGCATCTGCCATGTGGGGTCGTATTGCACTTTCAATATATGGCTATGACCACATACAAATAATTGCGGTGTCTCTTTCTTAAACATGGGCAGTAGCCATGGATTATATTTCCCAGGATATCCGCCGATATGCGTCATCATTACGTTCACCTCTTCTACACGAAAGCGGTAGAACTCGCTGAGTGAATACCGTACATCTCCACTATCCATATTGCCATACACCGCGCGTGTGGGTTTGAACTCACGCAGGTGCTGTAGCACCATAGCACTGCCTATATCCCCTGCATGCCATATCTCGTCCACTTCTGCGAAGTGCTCCAGTACTCGCGGATCAAGATACCCATGTGTATCGCTCAGTACTCCAATCTTTGTCATCGCTTGCTGATTCTATCGGAAACAATAATGCTGATAATGATAGACGCGATAGCCACGCTCAGGAAGAATACTACATCTCGCAAATCCACCACACCACGAGAGATACTGCTATAGTGGTCTTGCAGCGTTACCCAATATAGTACAAAGCAGCTCACTGCACCTAAGATAAATGCCACTAATTGGCTGCGTGTCACCGTACTGCAAAGCATGCCAATGCCTATGAACGATGCACTCAAGAATACCAATCCCATCATGGAGCCTACGAATTGTCCGCCATCGATATTGCCTATCGGCTCTGCCATATAGAAGACAATGAAATAGTGCACAATACATGGCAATAGAGCAATCACTGTAAGCACGAAAGATGCCATGTACTTGCCTACGACAATCTTCCATAGCGCAATGGGCTGTGCACGTAGTAGCAGCCATGTGCCGCTTTGACGCTCTTCGGCGAATAGGCGCATGGTCAATGCGGGACACACGAGCATGAGTAGCCATGGACTGATTTGGAATAGTCCATCCACTTGTGCATAACCTGATTCGATGACGTTCCATTGCCCAGGTATTACCCATAGGAATAGACTCACTGCTAATAGAAACAACCCAATCACGATGTACGCAATCGGCGTAGAGAAATAATATGATAATTCTTTTCGAAACATATTTATATCCCTCCGCTTTTAGGGGGAGGGCAGGAGGGGGCTTATTTCTTTACTGGGGTCTTTGGGAAGATTATCCAGAAGGCAATGGCAACTACCAATGCAAAACCTGCGAAGATATACCAGCTGGTTTGCCAGCCATCCCAAATAGCCATTGGGCCTGCTGCTACCACTTCTTCTGCATGAACAAAATGGTTAACAATCGCTTGTGCAGACAAAGTTCCGATTGTAGCACCAAAACCGTTGGTCATCATCACAAACAGACCTTGTGCACTGGAGCGTTGGGCTGGGTCAGTCTCTTGATCCACATACAGCGAGCCAGAGATATTGAAGAAGTCAAAAGCAAAGCCATAGACAATGCAGCTCAATACGAACAATATCACACCTGGCATGCCTGGGTTACCTGCGCCGAAGAATCCGAAACGCAATACCCATGCCAGCATAGCCATCAGCATTACCGACTTGATACCAAAACGCTTCAAGAAGAATGGGATAAACAAGATGCACAACGCCTCGCAGATTTGTGAGATAGAAATCAGGATATTGGCGTGTTGTACGCCGAACGTCCCCGCGAACTCCTCAATCGCTCCGAAGCTGGTAATGAATGGATTAGCATAGCCATTGGTGATTTGCAAGCACATACCAAGTAGCATCGAGAAGATGAAGAATACTGCCATCTTCTTTTGTTTGAACAGCGCAAATGCCTCCAAGCCGAGTGCTTCCACCAGCGATTTGTTCTCCACATGGCCTTTGGTTGGGCACTTAGGCAAAGTGAGTGAATACAATGCTAAGGCGATGCTCAAACCACCGCTGACAACGAATTGCTTTGGAGTAGCTTGGAAACCGCACAAGTCCACTACCCACATCGTTACGATAAAGCCTACTGTACCGAGTACACGGATAGGTGGAAAGTCCTTCACTGTATCCATGTTTGCTTGCGTGAGGGCGGTATAAGCCACGGAGTTGCTGAGTGCAAGGGTAGGCATAAAGAATGCCACCGAGGCAGTGTAAAGCGAGAAGAGGGTTGCAAATTGTACGCCGTCGCCGGCAAAGAGACCATAAGCACCTGTAGCAATCATAAAGGTACCTGCCAAAGCGTGGCACAGACTGAGTGCTTTCTGAGCAGGAATCCAACGGTCTGCCACGATACCCATCAACGCTGGCATGAAAAGACTGACGATACCTTGGATGGAATAGAACCAACCGATATTGGTAGCCATACCATGCGTAGCGAGGTAGGTACCCATCGATGTTAAATACGCTCCCCAAACGGCAAATTCGAGGAAGTTCATGACTGTTAGTCGAAATTTGATGTTCTTCATATTAGTATAATTTAATTTGTTTCAACGTTTCAGAAAGAGTGGATGGTTTACATTCCGCCTGCAAAGGTACTACTTTTTTTTGAGATATGCAAGTGGATATGTTTTTTGCCTCAAACTTTTCGCTTACTGTGGATTATGCCGAAGGTACTACAAGTTCTCTTCGGGTTACGCGACCACTTCGCGACCTGAAGGAGTGCGACGGAACGCACTCCGAGCGCAGCGCCCGAAGAGTCCCCACTCTGAGGAATCCGCGCAAGCATAGAACAAATGATCACATCTATTGCCTAAATGTGCCCTATCAGTGTCTTTTAGCTTCAAATATTTTTGCCTCTATAATAATGGTGTAAAAATCTTCGGCATTTTGGTAGTTTTGTGCCGAAGATTTGTGAATTTTGTTATAATATGGCACTTAAAGCAAGCGGAATGTGTTGATTACCAACGCCTCCCGCTTGAGTGATTTTTTTTGTTATTTTTTTCTTTGTGCCGAAGATTGTGCCGAAAGTTGTGCCGAAGATTATTAGTGCGCTTGCATTAAAAATCATTATCCTCATACGAATCAAATCCCGACATAGCATCGTTGTCGTAGTCGCCAAAGTCCCAGTCTTCGCGAGAGGTCCAGTTCGAAGAGCCGCTTGCACGGTGACGACGGTTTTCGTGAACAGAGCGGTAATCTTCAATGTCAAACAATCCATTGGTTGAGCTCTCATCGGAGCCAAAGAGAAAATCAAATAGTCCCATAGTAGTAATTTTGAATTAAGAATTATGAATTAAGAATTTTGAGTTGGTAATTCTGTCGAATTCGATAGAATTAGTTAATTGCGTTGATTAATTAAATTGACAACTACCTTTACCATCACATCTTTCTCTTCTGTTTTGCTTTCAGCAATCATTAGCGTTAAGGCAACCAAAGTACTATCTGCAATGCGTTTGCTACCATCGGAATGGTAAAGTAGATGGTTATTATTCAAGAACCATAAGAACAATGTTGCAGCAATACGTTTGTTTCCATCGCTAAACGAATGGTTTTTCGTTACCAGATAAAGCAACATTGCAGCTTTCTCCTCTACACTTGGATACAAATCCTCGCCACCGAAAGTTTGGTATATTTGACCAATACTGCTTCGGAAAGAATCATCTTTCTCATTTCCAAACAAAATAGATGCGCCAAACTTATCGCGCAAGCGCTGAATCTGCTCCATTGCGTTTTCATAGGTGGCATGAAATGAGGCTACTTTAGTAGTTTGATCAATGGTCAAGCGTTCGTAATCGTAGTTATCGAGCGTATCGAGTGCATAGGTATAATCGACTACGACGTCAAGAAGATCTTGCATTTCGATCGTGTTTTCATGTTCGCTGTGTTGTAGCGTGCGACCAACTACTTGTACTAATTGGCGCAGCTCGTTGATTTGCTCATGGCGTATGCGTTCATTGACAGCATAGCCTTTGATGAGATACTGTCTCAATACACGATTTGCCCATTGGCGGAATTGTACACCGCGTTGGCTTTTCACACGATAGCCTACGGAGATGATGACATCAAGATTGTAGAAAGGGACAGGCTTCTTAACTCCATTAACGTGTAAAAAATGCACGTTATTTTCTTTTTCCAGTTCTCCTTCTTTGAATACGTTAATGACATGGCGACGAATGTTTGATTCTTCACGACCAAATAACATCGCCATTTGATTAGTCGTTAGCCACACGGTTTCATTCTCTAAACGCACATCTATCTGCGTTTGATTGTCGGCAGTTTGATAGATAATGATTTGATTGTCTTGATTCATAATTTTGTATGTTTATTGTTTTACGCTGCAAAGGTACTACACCAAACTGCTAAAACTTGTCAGTATATCAAAGAAAAGTGAAAGAAACGTGCATTTTTTGTAGGGTAAAGGTTATAGCTGCAAATATTTATGGATGCCTCTATAATAATGCTGCAAAAAGTAGCGGCAATGGTGGATAAAGTTGCCGCCTATTTGCATTTTATAGCTTGCGAAATGCGTTGAATATTGATAAAAATATTTTTAGCACTTGCCGCTAGTTCTGCTGATTTTTTGTGTGCCTCTATATATTATAGTAATGCCGTATCTTCGGCATTTTGCTGTTTTTGTGCCGAAGATTGGAGAAATTGAAGAAAGAAATGGTATATACAACACACGGAAGCATCTGTATTACAAGAGTTTCCGCGTGAGTGTATTTTTTTGAAAAATAGTTTTCGCGTGCCGAAGGTTGCGCCGAAGATTGTGCCGAAGGTGAAGTAATAAGAAATCCTATTTCTGCTTTACAAATTGTTTGTTATGAATAATGCATCCTCATAAAATCATCGTGTGATTTTTCTCTCGCTATATCTTGCTTTAAATAATCAATTTCTTGTTGAGCCCATTTTTGGACTGCTTGATATTTATGATCTACATATGGAGTTAATATACGAATCATATCTTCATGCAAAGGAATAGTAGAGCCTGTCCAAGACATAGTGCCCATATTGGAGGAGATGCCAGAGAGAACTCCAGATTCATCATCCGCCCCATATTTTTCAATAAGCCATTTGATAAAGTCGGAAAAATCCGCACGAGGATTATTTGCTTCAGAAACAAAAACGGGAGCCATACTAGCTAATTTGTGCCTTATTTGTACTTTTTTCTCGCAGTACTGTTGCAATTTCTCTATAGGTACATGTAGAAATAAAGGTCCACTACCGAAAGAAAAACCAGAACCAGTTTCATCTTTGACTTGCATAAAAAATATAGTATTATCTGCGAGAGCTTCAATAAAATCATCTAGTATTGCGCTCTGATATGGTTCTTGTAACAATTCAGAATACAAATTGCTTAATTCATTATTATGTACAAACTCTTTCCCTAAAGTATCAATAATTTTTTTATTCAATTGAACTGCAAAATCCGTATCTGTGTTGATATATTTTTTTAGATACTCTTTTATGATTGCAACACATTCATAATTGCAACGTTTTTGGCTATCAACGAGAGGACATTCCAATAATAAACTTCTTACATACTGATGTAATTCATCATCTAAAACTTGGGTCCAATATCTATGCCTCATGACAAATTCTAAGATATCAATATATTTATCAGGAAATTGTTTCATTAACGAAGGCAATAGTTTCATCATCTGTGAATTTGTAAGTCCCCATAACGATGCCATATATAATGTTATATGTTCGTAATTTATCTCATTTTCATTATATAAAGATAATAGTAGTTGATATGAATCCATGTTATCGTTTTCTATTGAAGCCAAAGCTCTTACATAAGCCCTTTTATATCCATTGTCCAATAAGTTTTTTATGTATTCCTGGATAGGAGATGCAAGATAACAAGAATGAAGAATATCATTTACAAAATTAGAGGAAAAGTCATCTATCATGGGACTTGCTATTTTCCAAACATTGCCAAAAAATGTTATTAAAACATTATCTGTAAGGAAAGGCTTTAATTCAGTAATAAAGAATCTACTTCCATGTTGCATCGCAACCAATGCTTGTACTTCATCTATATTATTGTAGATTTGATCATTTATAAAACTTTCGACTAAGGGATACATTAACTCATGTGCAATCTCTTGATATGATTTTCCATCTGTATATTTATCAAAAATCTTTCGTTCCGTATACATTAAGGTGTCAGCAAATACAGTTGGTTTTAATTTTTTTATATATTCATTAATTTTTGTTTTTTGTTCTAAGGTGTATTCTGATTCATGGAAACGTAATAATTGCATGAGTAGTTCATACATTTTATTCCAATGCCAATTGATTTTAGGTGCAATTATATCAATCAACGGAAATAAATATTCATTCATTGAGTTTGTAGAACGCCAATTATGTACGTTATTTTCAACGAGACTACAGAAGTTATCTAATAATAAATCATCATTTTCCAACCATGATAAAAGCAATTCCTTACATTTACGCCAATAGTTGAAAATTTCTGCATATGTTTTTGGTTTATATGATTCTCTATGATGCCAACCAAATTTCTCTGCGCCTCCCAATCGAGTAAAATGATGATTTTTGAAAGCTTGATTGATTGCATTTATTGCTAAAATATGATGTCCCGTATTCCATAAATCTTCTATTGTTTTAGCACGCTTTACGAGACCAACTTCTGTATTTGGCAATATTATGGGAAATAATTGAGTTAGTCCATTTCTTGAATTATTAGACCAATGCTCATTTTCCGCTTCTGCAAATTGAGTCATTACACAGACAGCATCATCATAACTTTCATGTGCGAAACACAATTTGTTTAATGCGTACACTAAATTTCTTCTTGTATCATCCTTAATATTTTCGCAAATCCAATCAGTGCTTTTTTCTTTAAATATATATCTTAAGCATTTAGCCACTTTCTCTGGGTTCACTGTAGCCATAGCGAGAAAGAGCCGTGAGCCCATTTCAGAACATACAACTTTCTCGCTGCAAAAAGACCCATTAGGCACACTCATTATCTTGCTAATAACGTTTTTAGCAGCATTACTTTCTTGCATCATGCTAATTCTCTGAGCAAACCCATCTTTCAAAATAGAAACTATCTCTTTAGGTTGAGTTTGAAAGTCGTTAAATAACTTTTCTAAATCAGCCACTGACATCTCCTCAAACCACTGTGTGACTAAACAGACGGCTAAAGGGAATGGTCTTATATTGATCCAATCGCCAGTATTTTCTATCAATGTGTTGCTATATTTTGTTAGTGTTCTACTGAATAATCCTCTTATTTCATAACTATTCAACTCTGTGATATGCGTTATTAATTCATTGTTTATTACATAATTATAAGCATTCTCGTTTTGATTTTCAGTTGGCATCGGTTGAAAAAGGGCTAATGTCCTCATTGCTTGTGTTTGATAAGATTTTCCCTCTCTAGATGATTGCAATAATTTGTCAACAAGGAACTGAATATTCACTAATCCATATTCCTTGTTTTCATTATACGCATTTACGAGCAAAATAGCCATATATGGAAATCCGTCCGCTAAAGTCTGTATCTCATTAATAATATCATTTTCAGCGGATTTAACTACAATTTTTTGAGAAATATATTCATCAACCTCATGTTTCAAATCTGTTGCAGATAATTCTAGATTTTCACAGTCTGGCAAATAAAATGAATCATATGGCTGATTGTTTACAACGATTAACCTTGTGGGTAATTTTAGTCTTCGTATATATTCGCTGCATCTTTGCAATAAATCATTTGGACAATCATCTATTACGAAAATTGATGCCTTCCCAAGATTTATAATACTTCTAAACTCATCGTAAACACTATCAATTTTTAAACCAGACTTACAATAATATATACGAGATAAATATTCAATGTCATTCTTCTTTTCTATAAAAGTTTCATATATTAATTTTGTTTTTCCAAAACCAGGCAATGCAGAAAAACGAATTATCTGCGCTCCTGTAAGTAACTTATTTTGCAGTTCCGTTGTCTTATCATTATGAATGTATTCACCTGTTGGGTGTTCATTTAAAAAATTTATAATTGGAACGAAGTTCTTTTTATAAGGTAAATTTCTTCTGGATGTACCCTGTTCTCCATAATTAACCTTTTCTACAAAATTTGATTCATTATCCTGTTCATACCAACTATTAGCCATCCAACCTTCATGTAAACAATAATCAACCACCATAAAACCGTTGCGGTAATTTGCATTATTTGTTCCAATATTCATTCTATTTAATCCAGAGGCAATATTAAAATAAGTATTACCATGTTCATTTTCAATACCTCGTTCTATTCCTTGATGAGTATGACCTGAAAAACTAATATGAACAAAATCCGTTATGGCATTTAGTATTATTTCTTGTTGAGTCTTACTATGAACAATATCATCATAATTATTATGTCCCACTAGGATATTGATTGCACCATGGCTATATTGCACTTTTCTTTTAAATTCATTTATTTGCTCTATATTTATATTAACATATTCTTCTTTTGTACAACTAGCCCAAACAGTATTAATACTCATTATGTTAACAATTTGACCATCAATATTAAGAGAATGAAATGCTCCCAATTTATTCTGTGTATACTGATGGTTTTCATTACCATGTCCTAGATAATAATTATTTTCAAAAGAGTTGTAATCTTCTAGCCATGCAATATTATCTCTACTGAGTATACGCCAAAAAAAATCTTCGAACAACTGTTCTCGATTAATATCCTGCAACATATCAATATCTTCTTGTGGAACCTTTTTTCTTACAATTTCATGGTTCCCCATAGTCATAATGAATCTATCCTTTGACAAGTGTAAAGAATCCATAAGAGGAGTTATGAATAGTTCATCAAACAACGTTAACCCTTCTTGTACATTTTTAAAAGAATTCCCATCAAAATCAAATCCTCCTTTATCCAAAAAATCTCCCGTATATATGACTAATTCTATTTTATTTGAAGCAGAAGAATTAATAGAAATTAACTTTTCTATCATTCTATCTCTTAACATTTCAACAGCAGCTTTTTTGTCTTTTGAAAGATGCACATCTGAAAAATGTAGTATACGCATAGAAGTTAATATTAAGACTAAAGATTAATAATTTGTATGGAGTTTCATTTATTCTATCATTTTTCATCAGTCAATTAGCACACTAATTATACGACGATAATAGTTTATTTTGTAGAAGGTAAGGGCGTTTCCTTTGTGGGCTTTGGATTATTGCCTATAAATAGAATGATACGGTTTATCTATATTTTATTTTATTCCCACAAAATCACTCAATGGGCGAATTTTTGCCACATTGGTGTATGCACGCTGTTGGAGTTGGATTTCTTGGTCGTATGCTATCGTTTTAGTTGCATCGAAGCGTAACACCGCATAATAAGGTGCGTTTTCAGCACTAAAACCCAACTCTTGCAATGCTTGTGCTGTCCAAATTTGGAATCCCTTTTTGGTCAGTTTAAATAGTTGTGGATTCTTGCCATTGTCATGCAACAACACATATCCCAAACGCTCAAAGCCCTTTTGTACAAGCAATGAACCCTTGCTATCGCCTGCCCGTAAATAACACAACCCTTTCTCCAACATTAACTGATAGTCTTTAGGGCGTGCGTGATTAACAAGTACCATCGTTTCCTCTGGTGTTTCACGCATTTTTTTGAGTAGTTTTTGCGCTTCTGTTGGATTATCCAGTAACTCTCGGCGGCGCTTGCTTAACTCAATAAAACTTTTATCTTGCTCTATACCTATAAACTTACGATCTAAGAGATTGGCAGCTATGCCAGTTGTACTACTACCAGCAAATGGGTCGAGTATAGTGTCGCCTTCGTTGGTCGAAGCCAATACAACGCGATAAAGTAAGCGCAATGCTTTTTGTGTAGGATGTTTGCCGCAAGTCTTTTCCCACATACCCACAGCAGGAATACGCCACACATCTGTCATTTGAGAACCGCCATTGAGTTGTTTCATGGTTTCATAGTTGAACTTGTGCGGTTTCTTCTCATGCTTGCGTGCCCAAATCACTAACTCTGTAGAGAAGTTAAAATATCTACATGACAGATTTGGTGGTGGGTCAGACTTTTGCCAAGTTATGACATTGAGTATCTTATAGCCCAATTCTTGCAAACAACGCTGTACCACAAATATATTATGGTGTGTGCCCGAAATCCAAATTGTGCCATTGTCCTTTAGTTTTGGACGGCACAATGACAGCCATTGTTTGTTGAATTGGTAAATGTGTTCAGGTGTTCCACCTTTGTCCCAATCACCTTTATCCACACACACTTGTTTGCCACTTTGCACACTAATTCCGCCATTGCTCAAAAAGTATGGTGGATCGGCAAAGATAGCATCCAAGGAGTTATCGGGCAGTTGCTTGATAACTTGCATGCAATCGCCTTGATAGAGGATAAAATCTTGATTATTTGATTGGTAGAGAGGTTGCATTATTCTTCAGGAACTGGTAAACCTAATTTATGTAATGGTATATAATTGAAATAGTATTGACAACGAACACTTAATATATAGTCTAGTACATCTTTATATTTACTCTGTCTAAACCAATCAGAAAGAATATATACATACTCTACTTCTATATTTAATTGAGAAAGCAACTTTTGGTATTGTTTTTTCTTGAAGTCACATGTTTGTAATTTCTCATCAACACTTCCTGCTACACATTGCACTTTAACCTCAATTATAAAAAGTGTATTGTTGATGATTACATAGATACAATTATCAGGCAATAATTTACAAGAGATGTGTTCTCTCCATTTTATCCCATTATTCTCTAAAAATACATAGAATTGGTGTTTCTTGAAAGTTTGAGCAACCAATTCGCCATTATAAAACACATTTACTCCCTCAACAGTATATCCTTTATGTTGAGTTAAAAAAGTAGCCAAATCTACTTGACCTTCGTAAATTAAGCCAGTTTTAGTATTACCACCGCCTATACCACCTTTTTTCATGTTCGCGTTTTTTTACTTTATTTTTTCAACAAATTCTTCTATGGATGTCAAATTATATATACTTGGTATGATATTAAATGCCTCTTGCAATTTATTTTTTGCAGAGTTCCAGCCAATACCATCTGTAATCCATACAAACTCGAAACCATCTACAGCATTGATTTTAGGTGCAATATCAGAATAAGCACGAGCCACTTCGTTGAGTTTGGACCCTCCGCCAGAATAGAAGTTAACCTCGATTAAGTAAATCTTTTGTGGAGTTTCAATAACAAAGTCAAAGCGTTTTTCGTCATCGCCCAATGCCTTTGTCATTTCTACCCATTCACTCGAATATACCTCTGTACGATAGTCAACGCCATTGTTCTCAAAAATCTCAGCAACTACATTCTCCATAACATGACCACTGCGATTTTTGCGAGCATTGGAATCTAAACCTGTTTCTACACCAAATACATAGTCAACCAAATTAGTAATCTTTTGCGATTGAAAAACTTCAGCCAATCCTGTGTCATTCAGAAATTCCATCACACCCTCTACTGACTCAAACAATGAATCAAGTACAACACACTCACCCAATGAATTAAGAACCTTCTTTTTTCCTTCACTACGCACTGCAATCAAAATATCCATCACATTGAAAGCCGATTTATCGCGCCTCCAAATTGTTTCTACTGCACTTTGCATATCGGTTGCTCCAATTAAGCTATTAAGCATGCAAAGACTGAGTTTGATGTCTTCCACATTGTCGTGAATCTTATCAAAGTCACAGAAGAAATCAAGTGTTTGATTTGTTTCTTTCAATTGCGACATAAAAGTTGCAAATTCTGCTGGAGTATGTGCTGCCATAATTAGATGTAGTTTCGGATTAATAATTCGGTTAGTTTGCCTCGTTTATTTGGATTGGCATTGATACTTCGCGATGCCCAAACTCGTTCAATTTGATATTGCATATAAAGGTCATCAAAAAAGCCATCTTGACAATCAGAATTGCTCAACATAAAATGATGACCAGCGGCTTGTACTTGATCACAAAAATCTTTCAATCGCTTTTGTGCCAAATCATTAAATGCTTCTTTGGTGTAGTCATTAAAACTACTTGTAGTATTTAGTGGACGATAAGGAGGATCAAAATAGAAGAATGAATTGCCTTGTGCATGATTGAGAGTTTGAGTATAGTCGCCTGTCAAAATCTCAACCTTTTGCAGCAGTTCGCTATCTGCAAAAATTGTATTAGGGTCACAAATCATAGGTGTCTCGTAGCGACCAAAAGGAACATTGAACAAACCTGATTTGTTTACTCTATACAATCCATTAAAGCAGGTGCGATTGAGAAAAAAGAATAACGTTGTGTTGCGTATTGGGTCAAGTGCTTTCGTATTGAACTCCGCACGCATTAGCATAAAAAATTGCTTTCTGCTATCTTCTGATCGCAACGAGTAGTACTCTTTTTGAATCTCAGCAAGAGAATCAACCAAAAGTTGTGGGGACTGTTTGACCACTTTATAACATGTAGTCAAATCTTCGTTAATGTCGTTAATGACTGCCGACTGAATGTTGGAGTGTGTCTGCAACATATAGAAGAGCATTGCTCCTCCGCCTACAAAAGGCTCAATGTAAGTGACATTCTCCCATTGGTCAAAGTCAGCCGGAAGCATTGCTTCGAGTTGGTCAATGAGTTGCGTCTTTCCGCCTACCCATTTGACAAATGGTTTCGCTTTCATTGTTGGTATTTTTTTATTACGCGTGCAAAGGTAGTGAATTATTTTGAATTGAGCAAGAAAAATGCAGTTTTGGGGCGATTTTTTATAGTGTAGGGTGTAGAGGCAAGTAACACTCGGCGGGAAATCCGCGAGCAATAGACAAGTGACGGGAATAGGTGCGGTGGAACATTGTCATGAGTGAATCAAGTAACAAAAAAAATCGCGCTCAATGATGAGCGCGAAGTGCATAATAATGAGCAACTTTTTTAAGAAGATATGTATGGAGGGTTCTTCTATTGATGTTCCTTGGTTCCTCTCTCGGTTATCTTACGTATATGTTACGTATATCCTACGTATATGGTACGTAATTACAAAGGGAAAGATAAGGATTAAAATGGTGCTTAAAACTCACTTGTAAAGTGGAACTTGATGTTCTTATAGTCGTTCTGCGCCATCTGCAATACATAGCCGCTATCTGCCATAAAGACATCGCGTCCTTCTTTGTCCTTCGCCATATACTGCGCTTTGCGTTTCTTGAACATCTCCAACTCTGCTTCGTTGTCGCTCTCTATCCAGCAGGCTTTGTACATCTGCAATGGCTCCCAACGGCATTTGGCTTGGTACTCATGTTCAAGACGGTGCTGAATCACCTCAAACTGCAATTGACCTACCGTACCGACAATCTTTCTGCCGTTGAACTGGCTGACAAATAGCTGTGCTACACCCTCGTCCATGAGCTGGCTAACGCCTTTCTCCAATTGCTTTTGCTTCATTGGATCGGCATTCTCGATATACTTAAACATCTCAGGCGAGAACGATGGCAAGCCCTTGAAGTGAAGCATCTCGCCTGCGGTGAGGGTGTCGCCAATCTTGAAGTTGCCTGTATCTGGCAAACCTACTATATCGCCTGCAAAGGCCTCATCCACCGTCTCCTTGCGCTGTGCCATAAAGCAGGTAGGAGCCGAGAAACGCATCTGGCGGTTCTCGCGCACGTGTTTATAATAGGTGTTACGCACGAACTTACCGCTACAAATCTTGAAGAAGGCAATGCACGAGCGGTGGTTGGGGTCCATATTCGCGTGGATTTTGAAGCAGAAAGCGGTAAATCCATCTTCCATAGGTTCGACCTTGCGCTCTACTGCCTCCACAGGGCGTGGCGAAGGAGCAATCTGCACAAAGCACTCCAAGAGTTCTTTCACACCAAAGGTGTTCAACGCCGAACCAAAGAACACAGGAGCCAAATCGCCTGCCAAATAGTCCTCACGCGAGAAAGGATTATATACACCCTCAATCATCTCCAAATCCTCTTGCAGTTTGGCGGCATCCCTCTCGCCTACAAGCTCAGCAATCTGAGGGTCAGTAACATCATCAAAGCGCAATGATTCAGTTACTTGCGTTTTGTTAGGGGTATAGAGGTCGAGGGTAGATTGGAAGATATTATACACGCCTTTGAATCGCTCGCCGCTATTGATTGGCCACGAGAGTGGGCGTACATGAATACCGAGTTCGCTCTCCACCTCGTCCATGAGGTCGAATGGGTCTTTACCCTCGCGGTCCATCTTATTGACAAACACCATCACAGGGGTCTTGCGCATGCGGCAGACTTGCATAAGGCGGCGGGTCTGTGTTTCCACACCTTTGGCGGAGTCAATGACGATCACTACGGAATCTACAGCAGTCAGCGTGCGGAAAGTGTCCTCCGCAAAGTCTTGGTGACCAGGGGTATCGAGGATATTGATGTGGTAGTTGTTGTAGTCAAAACCCATCACAGAGGTAGCCACGGAGATACCGCGCTGCTTCTCAATCTCCATCCAGTCGGAGGTGGCAGTTTTACGGATTTTGTTTGATTTTACGGCACCTGCCACATGGATAGCACCTCCATATAGCAGCAATTTCTCGGTAAGCGTCGTTTTACCCGCATCTGGGTGCGAGATAATCGCAAAGGTGCGGCGACGCAAGATTTCTTGTTGTTCAGCGTTGGTTAACACAATCGTTTTATGTCGTTTTAATAGTTGTTATTCAAAAGCTATCTTCGGGGTATCTTCAGGGTATCTTCGGGACATTAGCATGTGCACCAAACGATGCGAACACCAAGCCAATACATGGTAAGAATAGCCATCGCAATGCCCAGCAATATGGCAGCAATAGCAATGCTCCATTTGCCACCAGCGGTTAGTTTCTTGATCTTAGCGTGTGGGTCGTTGAGCTTCAAGATAGGGAATTGCGCTTGCTCGGTAAGCGTATTGCCAAATAGCACATTGACAATAGCATCTGCGTTGATAGCCCAACCGTTGGCGTTGAGGAGTGGCGCAAGATTGCGTTTGCGGAGTTTCATCCACGCAAGCACCATAGAAGGACCACTGATGACCATAAACAATGATAGAATAGCTACTGGAAGCGCCCACCACGCATATGTGGCAATATCTTTGACGCCTGTCGCTAAACTAGTAAGGAAGGCACCAATATAGCCAACAGCCATACCAATGGCAGCAAAGATACCAGCGAACTTAGCGATGTCGAATGGTGCAGGTTGCGGTGCTGCGGCTGGTGCTGCACCTGCCGCAGGCGTGGTTTGTAACTTGGTAGTCATATCCGCAAAAGATTTCTTTTCCTTCTCTGCTGCCGACTTGGTAATCAATCCGCTCACCCAATCGCCCAACTTGCGATAAGGGCTCCAGAAAGCTTGCCCAATAGAGATAGGATTGTCGATAATCTTTACCACTTCTGCTTCCCAGTCGCGACCTTGACGGTCGTAGAAAAGGGCATTCTTGCCTACCTTTAAGTGGCGGATATCACCTACAGTCATGGCTGCTACGATTTGCATCTTTTCGCCTGTAGCGTGCAATGTACATTGGCAATAGATGAGGAACATACCACTATCGGGTGCCTGTGCATTGTGCTTGGCCATGTCATTCACGCGCAAGCAGAGATTGCAGGCGCGTTGGTCAATCACCAATGTACCAGCTTGGAAGATAGCCCAAGGTGTTTCATCGCTGGCACCGCGTCCTAAGAGCGCTTTGCCACGTTTGGCATAGAAGTCTTGGAAACTAACGAAATTGCGGAGCAAAGTGCAGAAATCGCGGCAGAGCAATAGCAGTTTTTCCAATGGTTGATATACTGCTTTGGCAGCAGCAATGGCGCCCGCGTTAGCTGCTTCAGCGGCTGCTTTGGCAGCTTCGTACTCGGCAATCTTCTTGCCCATCTCGGTGAACTGCTCCTCGGTCAGACCAGGTGCTGCGGCATCGGCAGGTAGCGTGGCTAAACCCAAGGATTGCAACTTAGCCGTTTGGAAATACTGACCATATGCCTCTTGGCATGCCTTGTAGGCTGCCATCACATCAGCAGGGTGGGGAGCCTGAGGCAATGGTTGTTGCTCGACACTCACGTTGGCTATTGCTGCTTTGACGGCAGCAAGCGATACCATGCCACCTTCCGCTAACGGAGTGGCTACTGCTAATATCGCCTCATCCTTGATAGCATCGAGAGGTAATGTGTCGTTACCTTGGAGCAGAATGTCAGGATTTTGCAATGTGTCGCACAGCCATTGAGCAGTTGCCACTACGTCTTGGATGTGAATCTTGGCATCATGATCGTGGTCAATGAGCGCAAGACTCTCATCTGGTATTTCCAACCCCGATACTGGGCATGCTAAGACAGTCCATAGTTTTTCGTCTAATTCAGCCAAGTGCTGAATATCTTTACCATTTTTGATGATAACGCGCGTGTTGCCGCCAATATTGGCGTATGTCCATGTATGTTTCATAGATTTGTAATGTATTTTATCACAAAATTTAGAAAAGTGCTGCAAAAGTACAAAAATATTTGCACATATCAAAATTTTGTTGTAATTTTGCACGCTTTTTTGTGGGTGGAGTATATATATGGTCCGCTTGCGCGAGAAAAAGCAGAATATGATTGTTTAACTTTTAAATCGGAAGGCGATTAGGTCCTAAGGTAATTAGGCTATGAGGCTTTTCAAAACATTTGCTTAAAATGGCAGAAAATCTTTCACTCCAGAACTTCGACTGGGATGCATTTGAGAACGAATCAAAAGGCACACAAAACGAAGAATTACTCAAAAAGTATGACGAGACCCTCAACGCTATCAAAGATCAAGAGGTAGTAGAAGGTACCGTAATGTCCATCAACAAACGCGAGGTTGTTGTAAATGTAGGTTATAAGTCAGATGGTATCGTGCCAGCTGCTGAGTTCCGCTACAACCCAGATTTGAAAGTTGGTGACAAAGTAGAAGTTTACGTAGAGAGCCAAGAGGACAAGAAAGGTCAATTGGTACTTTCTCACAAAGAGGCACGCGCTGCTCGCAGCTGGGATCGCGTAAACGAAGCATTGGATAACAATGAAGTGGTTAAGGGTTACATCAAGTGCCGCACTAAGGGCGGTATGATCGTTGATATCCTTGGCACAGAGGCGTTCTTGCCAGGTAGCCAAATCGACGTTAAGCCTATCCACGACTACGATGTATTCGTAGGCAAAACTATGGAATTCAAGATTGTTAAGGTTAATCCTGACTTCCGCAATGTAGTAGTATCTCACAAAGCGCTTATCGAGGCAGAACTCGAAGCACAAAAGAAAGAAATCATCTCTCACTTGGAGAAAGGTCAAGTGCTTGAAGGTACCGTTAAGGCTATTATGGCATACGGTGTGTTCATGGATTTGGGCGGTGTAGATGGTTTGATCCACATCACTGACCTCAGTTGGGGTCGTGTGAGCGATCCTAAAGAATTGCTCACAGAAGGACAAAAGATCAACGTCGTTATCCTTGACTTTGATGATGAGAAGAAACGTATCGCTCTTGGCTTGAAGCAACTTACTCCTCACCCATGGGAGGCTCTCCAAGCAGACCTCAAGGTAGGTGATAAGATTAGCGGTAAAGTAGTTGTAATGGCTGACTACGGAGCATTCGTAGAGGTTGCTCCTGGCGTAGAGGGCTTGATCCACGTAAGCGAGATGAGCTGGAGCCAACACTTGCGTTCTGCTAATGACTTCTTGAAAGTAGGCGACGAGGTAGAGGCTGTAGTATTGACACTTGACCGCGACGAGCGTAAGATGTCACTCGGCTTGAAGCAACTCAAAGCTGATCCATGGGAGAATATTGATACCAAGTATGCTGTTGGTACACGTCATTTTGCTAAAGTACGTAACTTCACCAACTTCGGCGTATTCGTTGAGATTGAAGAAGGCGTTGACGGCTTAATCCACATCAGCGACCTCAGTTGGACTAAGAAGATCAAACATCCTAATGAGTTCACTCAAATCGGTGCTGAGATTGAGGTAGTTGTTCTCGAAATCGACAAAGAGAACCGTCGTCTCTCACTCGGTCACAAACAATTGGAGGAGAATCCATGGGAAGAGCTCGCTGTTAAGTATGGTGTTGATACCATCGTTGAGGGTAAGGTAGCAGAGGTTGCTGACAAGGGTGCTGTTGTAGTACTCGAGGACGGCGTTGAAGGCTATTGCACCACTCGTCACCTCCAAAAGGAAGACAAGAGCCCTGTAGCTGTAGGTGATACATTGAACTTCAAGGTAATTGAGTTCAACCGCGATGCTAAGCGTATCCTTCTTTCTCACCTCCGCACTTGGGAAGAGCGCAAAGAGGCTCCTGTAAAAGAGGCTAAGGCTGCTCCTAAGAAAGAGGCACAACCAGAGTTGCCAAAGGTAGAGAAAACCACTCTTGGTGACTTGAGCGTATTGGCTGACTTGAAGGCTTCTATGGCTGCTGAAGAGAAACCAGCAAAGAAGGCTACCAAGAAAGCTGCTAAGACAGAGGAAACAGCAGAGTAATCTTTCTGAGTATAATAAAAAACGGTATGTCGATTGACATGCCGTTTTTTTTGTTGTCTTTATTTTCACCATCTTTTCTATACCCTTGTTATACCTTTGCCGAAGGGATAGGGCAAGAAAAGCAGAGTGAATATGTTCGATTACATGCGATTAGGTACTTCAATGCCGAGCAATGCCATAGCGCTCTTGATGACCTTAGCCACGGTTTGTGAAAGCAAGAGGCGCAATGCACGTTTCTCAGCATCGGCCTCGTTCAAGATACTATGATCGTGGTAGAAACTGTTGAAGTCACAAGCCAATGCATACGCGTAGTTCGCAATCACAGCTGGTGAGAACTCATCACCTGCTTGACGTACTGCTGCAGGATAATCCACGAGGCGTTGGATGAGGGAGAGTTCTTTGCTCTCTAATTTTGAATTTTGAATTTTGAATTCAGAATTATGCTCGCCTGCCTTGCGGAGCACACTCTGTATACGCGCGTACGTGTATTGTATAAAAGGTCCAGTGTTGCCGTTGAAGTCGATACTCTCTTCTGGATTGAAGAGCATGTTCTTGCGTGGGTCTACCTTCAGGATAAAGTACTTCAGCGCACCTAGACCTACCATGCGAGCGATCTCGTTGGCCTCTGCCTCGGTGATGTCGGGTAGGGTATTGACTTTGTCTTTCGAAATCTCTTTCGCATCCGCAATCATCTGTGCCATGAGGTCGTCGGCATCTACCACCGTACCTTCGCGGCTCTTCATCTTGCCGTTTGGGAGTTCGACCATACCGTAAGAGAAGTGTACCAACTCCTTGCCGAATGGGAAGCCGAGGCGGTCGAGGAGGATACTGAGCACCTTGAAGTGGTATTCTTGCTCATTACCAACTACATATACCATTTTGTTGATAGGGTAGTCTTGGAAACGAAGCTTCGCAGTACCAATATCTTGGGTCATATACACAGATGTACCGTCTGCGCGGAGAAGGAGCTTCTCGTCGAGTCCGTTTTGCGCGAGGTCAGCCCATACAGAGCCATCTTCGCGGCGGTAGAAGTCGCCTTTGGCGAGACCACGCTCTACTTCGCCTTTGCCTACGAGATAGGTGTCGCTTTCGTAGTAAATCTTGTCGAAACTGACGCCCATTTGCGCGTATGTCTCGTCAAAGCCAGCATATACCCACTCGTTCATCTTTTGCCAGAGAGCACGCACCTCTGGGTCGTTTTGCTCCCATTTTACGAGCATCGCTTGCGCCTCTTTGATGAGTGGAGCTTCTTTTTTAGCAGTCTCCTCGTCCATACCCTGAGCCATTAGCTCCTTGATTTGCGCTTTGTACGCTACATCGAAGCGCACATAGTAGTCGCCGATGAGGTGGTCGCCTTTCTTGCCACTGGTCTCTGGTGTCTCGCCATTGCCGAACTTCTGCCATGCGAGCATAGACTTGCAGATATGGATACCACGGTCGTTGACGATATTGGTTTTCACTACGTTCCAACCATTTGCCTCTTGGATCTTGGCGATGGAATAACCGAGCAGGTTATTGCGCACGTGACCGAGGTGCAATGGTTTGTTGGTGTTAGGCGAAGAGTATTCTACCATCATGAGTGGTTTCTCGCCTTCGCCGCGGGAGAGTTGTCCGTACTCCGAATTTTCTGCAATTGCTTGGAGTTGTTCCACCCAATAGCTTTGTGCGATACTGAGGTTGAGGAAACCTTGCACTGCGTTAAATGAGGCGATGAGGCTATTAGGCGATGAGGCGATGAGTGCTTCGCCTACCTCTTGTGCCACCATTGCTGGGGCTTTGCGAGCCGCTTTTACGAACGGAAAGACCACAAGTGTGATGTCGCCCTCAAACTCAGCGCGCGTTTTTTGGAACTGCACTTGCGCAGGGGTAATCTCTACACCGTACAAGGTCTTTACTGCTTCTTGTACCTTAGGAATAAGTATTTCTTCTAATTTCATATGTAAGTGTTATTTTTCTTCTTTCTTTCCTTCTACAATCAGTACGATCTCGCCCTTTGGCGGTGTTTGCTTGTAGTGTGCTGCCAATTCCGTGAGTGTCCCGCGTTGGGTATCCTCGTGCAGTTTGCTAATCTCACGGCTTACACTTGCTCGTCGTTCACTGCCCATCACCTCTGCCAGTTGCTCCAATGTTTTTACCAATCGGAAGGGCGATTCATAGATAATCATCGTGTGCGTCTGCTCGGCGAGAATCTTCATGCGTGTCTGGCGACCTTTCTTCTGTGGGAGAAAGCCCTCGAAGTAAAAGCGGTCGTTAGGCAATCCTGAATTGACTAATGCGGGCACGAAGGCTGTGGCACCAGGCAGACATTGTACTTCCACTCCTTTTTCTACACACGCGCGCACGAGCATAAAGCCTGGATCAGAAATACAGGGTGTACCTGCATCAGAGATCAGTGCCACAGTCGTGCCCGCAGCTATACGATTAGCCATATCGTCGCTCGTCTCATGTTCGTTGAACTTATGATGGCTTTTCAGTGGCGTATGGATATCGTAATGCTTGAGCAGCACAGACGACGTGCGGGTATCTTCAGCAAGAATGAGGTCCACCTCTTTCAGTACGCGGAGCGCACGAAAAGTGATGTCCTCGAGATTTCCAACGGGTGTAGGTACTATGTATAACATGTTTTTTCTCTAAACACTAAACAGTAGCGCTGAAAGCGCGTTCACTAAACGTTACGCGAAGCGTCTCTTGAGTACGTTCTCAAAGAGTTTTACTGCGGTAGAGTCGCTATCCCACTCGAAGTTATCTGCTACATAATCCATGGCCTCTTCCAATGAGCCCAACGCATTGAGTTCGTCCAAAGTCTTTTGCATCAATTCGCCATTGCCTGCAAAGAGTTCGCGTTGGAAGAGGAAACGGTCCCCCAAGGATATGGCTTGGCGGATATCTTCTACTGCCGTGCCAAAGAGCGATGTCTGGAGAGGTTGTGTAGCGTTGTGTAGTGATTGTGTAGGTTCTGCCACTGGCTCTGCCTTTGCTTCTGGTTGTGAAGCAGGTGCTGGTTCTACTGCAGGTGCTGGTTCTACCACTGGTTCAGCCACCTCTAGTTCATCTAGCATCTCTAGTGACTCTAGTGGTTCTAGGGTTTCTGTAGATGCTAGTTTTGCCTGTTCTTCTTTAACTTCTTCTTGTGGCTCTTCAGCGAACTCGTTTTCAATTGTCACCTCTTCGTTTTCACTCTCGGTCTCTTCTCCCACGATGAGTTCGATCTCTACTTCTGGTTCTGCAGCTTGTGCAGCTACAACACCAGCAGCTGCCAATGCAGCCACTTCGGCTTGCAAGGTTGCTATTAGGGCTTTCGCCTCATCGCCTTCTCGCTTCATTGCCTCATTGGCTTCTTCGAGTTGCGCCACACGCGCCTCCAGAGCAGAGAGTTTCTGCTCCAGAGCGGTTGTGTAGTCGGTTATTGCTTGAATAAGATTGTTCATAGATTACTTCGTTGCGTCTTCAAGTTTCTTCATCATTGCGAACATAAAGATGGCAGCCACAGCGCAAACGCCTACGAATACGCTCCATACGCCCCACAATGGCATGTCGCCCCAGAGGTTACCACCGATAGAAACGAGGTAGTTACCGATTGCGGTAGCTACGAACCAGCCACCCATCATCATACCTTTATACTTTGGAGGAGCCACTTTGGTCACGAAGGAGATACCCATTGGACTGAGAAGCAACTCAGCGAAGGTGAGAATCAAGTAGGTGTAGATGAGTACGTTAGCATTCACGAAGATTGGGTCGCCCGTTACGCGAGCCAACTCCTGTGCGTTAGGAGTGAGCAGACCAACACAAGCTACAGCCATCACGATGTAGGCGATAGTAGCCACCACCATACCCAGCGCAATTTTGCGTGGAGCAGATGGCTCTTTGCCTTTCTTAGCAAGTGCACCAAAGAGTGCCATGCTGAATGGAGTGAGTGCCACTACATAGAATGGGTTGAATTGTTGGAAGATTGGTGCACTCAAGGTGATTCCTTCTGGAGAGATATGGAGGTATTTGTATGCCAATACGCCCAATGCAGCAACGATAGCTACGCCAGAGAATACTTTTGCTTTGGCAGTCTTGCTTTGTACCAATGAGAAACCTGCATATACGATGATGACAATCATCACAAGGTTGATGATGTCAAACCACATGGTTTGTACGCCCGTGCAGAGTGGTTGTACGAATTCGTTAGCGAAGTAGGTGAGTGTCAAACCGTTTTGGTGGAATGCCATCCAGAAGAAGATTACCACCGCGAACACGAGGCAGAGAGCCACGATACGCTTCTTGGTTTGCTCTGGAGTCAGTTCTTCTACTTTTGCACCAGTAGCAGCTGCTTGCTTAGCAGAGTTCTCTACGTGCTTGAACCAAGGACGGCAAGCGTAGTAGATGGCGATACTGAGTATCAATGATGCGCAAGCAACCATGAATGCGAAGTGATAACTGTCGTTCACGCTCACGCCAAGACTGGTTTGTGCCCAATCCATGATCTTCACCGCTGCGGTAGGAGCGAACATTGCTCCAATGTTAATCGCCATGTAGAAGAGTGAGAAAGCAGAATCGCGCTTGTCTGCGTATTTAGGGTCGTCGTAGAGGTTACCTACCATTACTTGCAAGTTACCCTTGAACAAGCCAGTACCGAAACTGATGAGTACCAACGCAGCAATCATCGCACCCATAGCGGTGCCGCCTGCGCCCAATGGAATAGCCAGCAGGATATATCCGAGGAACATTACCATGATACCGATGGTTACGCACTTGCCGTATCCAATCTTGTCAGCCAAGATACCGCCTACGAGTGGCAAAAAATATACCAACGCAAGGAAGGTAGAATAGATTTGTCCTGCGGTGGCAGCTTCTAATCCGAAGTTCGCACGCAAGAATAGCGCAAATACGGCTAACATGGTGTAGTAGCCAAATCGTTCGCCTGTGTTGGCAAGTGCCAATGCAAACAGACCTTTAGGTTGATTTTCAAACATAAATAAGTTCGTTTTT
>CAMEKM010000004.1 GCA_945921355.1 uncultured Bacteroidales bacterium | reverse complement strand
GGCTGCGTAGGGTGGCAGTACAACCTTGCCACTCTACGTTAGGACGAAGTCCGCATTGGGCTGCGTAGGGTGGCAGTACAACCTTGCCACTCTACGTTAGGACGAAGTCCGCACATACGCGAGCGATCTACAGGGCTCTGCCCGTCCCATAACCATCTTCCCCCTTCAGGGGGACTGAGTGGGCATGCCCTTCCCGCTACCAATTCGCTATCAACTACGGTAGATATACGATAGATATACGATAGATACACGGTAGATACACGGTAGATAAACGGTATATTAGTATATGCCCACCGTAGGAACATTGTACTGACTCCCATCTTATTTTATATGACTAACATTTTTTTTGCAAATTCTACGTCATAAATTTGCTTATATCAAAAAAATGTAGTACCTTTGCAAACGCATTTGAAGAAAACGGTTAAGACACTCTTTTGATGATGCTAACAACGGTCACATATATCGCCTATTCTTTTTACGCCACATGGTGTAAGGATTGTTGGGCGAATAGGATAGGGAAATGATAGGTAAGATAATCTATTATTTCCTTTTTTTATTCGTAAAGTGCTGCGAAACGACTTTCGCGAATACAAAGACCCAGATACGTGAAACGAATTGAACAACAATTTATAATTAACTTTATTATTAACAAAAAACAAAAAATCATGAAACATTTAAAACTATTTTTCGCGTTATTCGCGATGCTCGCCCTCGGCGTTGGAAATGCATGGGGTGCGGAGACGACTGTGTCTTGGACAGCAACGACTAATTCATTAGGAACAACTATTCCAAAATTGAATGAAACTGCTGTTGGCACTATCCAAACTGGCTCTTTTGAATGGAATTACACAAGAACTCTTGTGTCTTTAGCAAACGGAAAGAAGGATTTTGTTGCTATGAGTAATGGATATATGCAATTAGGCAGTTCTAATGCAGGTGAAACATTACAATTAACGACATCAACTATTCCTGGAACTATAAAATCTGTTGCAGTTGACTGCTGGTCAAAGAATGGAGCCCACAATCTAACAATATCGGTTGGTGGAACATCATATTATTCAGGAGCAACACCTTCTTCTGGAAATACTAAATCTGGTACTGGTACCTCATCTGGCACTATTGATATTAATTTTACAATATCAAAAAACAATGCTCTCTATATAAAAAGCATTACAGTTGTTTACGAAGAAACTACTGGTGGCGAAACTCCAGAGGTTCCAACTGTTGCTGCTCCTACATTCTCAATTGAAGCAGGTGAATATATAGAAGCTAAGGAGGTTACTCTTTCTGCTGAGGCAGGAACCATCCGCTACACTTTGGATGGTACAACTCCAAATGCTGAATCTACAGAATACACTGCGCCTATCGTACTTGATGAATGTGGCACTACTACTATCAAAGCCATTGCTATTAGTGGTGAAAACACAAGCTCTGTAGCTTCTGCTACATATACTATTAAACTTCCTTTGAATAATAGCCAAGCTAATCCTTACACCGAAGCTGAGGCAATTGCTGTATATGACGGTGGCTGCTATGATAACCAAGATGTATATGTAATGGGTGTAGTACAAACTGCACAATTCTTTAGTAAGAGTAATACATATACTATCACATTAGAGGGAGGATTCCAATTCTACAAATTCTATGAAGCTGTAGATGAGGTTACATTTACAGAAGATTACATCGTTGCAGGTGACACATTGGTTGCTTGTGGTAAGTTAGTTAAATATAAAACTACATATGAGTTGGGAGCAGGCTGCTATTTGGTTGAGCGCAAACCATACTCAGCACCTAAAGTAGATATTTCTAACACACCTGAAACCGCATACACTGTAGCTCAAGCAATTGCTTTGATTGACGATATTACAAGCGACTTGACCAAGCAAGTATATGTAAAAGGTCAAATCTCTGAGGTAGAGAGTTTCAATGATTCCTATGGTAGCATCACTTATTGGATTAAAGATGAAGACGGAAATACCTTCCAATGCTATCGTGGTTTAGGTTTGAATAGTGAGCAATTTGCATCGGTTGACGACCTCGTTGTTGGTTCGCAAGTTGTAGTTTATGGTACTTTGAAGAAACATAACTCTACATACGAATTCGACTACAACAACTACATCGTTTCATTAACCTTACCTTCATACACCGTTACTGCTACTGCTGAGAACGGTACTGTAGAGGGTGCTGGTGAGTATAAGCACGGCACAGAGGTTACTCTTACCGCTACTCCTGCTGATGGCTATAAGTTCACATGCTGGACCTCTGGTAAGGATACAGTATCTACCGCTAACCCATTCACGTTTACTGTTACATCTGACACAACTCTCGTAGCTAACTTCAAAGAGCTTGTAATCGAGACCGTTTACTTTGTAAACAACAAAGGTTGGGAAAATGTAAACGTTTACGCTTGGACTACAGAGATTAACGCAGAGTGGCCTGGTGTGGCTGCTACCAAAGAGACTGAGCAAATCTGTGGCTATGATGTATATTCTTACACTGCCGAGGCAGGTGCATATGCTGCTGTAATCTTCAACAACGGTAGCGATCAACAAACTGCTGATCTTGTCTGGACTGCTGGTAAGTACTACGTGCAAAACGGTTGGTACACCAGAGAGGATGCTGAGGCATTGCTCGCTGGTACTGATATTCCTTCTGTAATCACTTACGTTTTGAGGGGTGTAGGTGGCGACTGGACTGTTGGTATCGCTTTGACAGTTAACCCAGACAATGAGAACGAATACGTGCTCCTCGGTCAAGATATTGCTGAGGGCGATGCTGTGAAGGTAGTAACCCTTACTGACGGTCAAGCTACCGCATGGTGCGGCAACGTAGATGAGTATTCTGTAGAGCACAGCTTTGACGGCGATGGCAACATCGTTCTTGCTCCTGGTAAATATGACTTCTACTTCAAGGTAAATGAAAACCTTATCTACATCGCAGCTGTTGAGCCAGAAGTTATCGCTTACGAGTTGAATGGTGGTCAATTACCTCTTGTAGGTCCTACCAACGCTGAACTCTGGGAAGCATTCAAACCTTACTACAAGACATTCTACAGTGAAGAGCGTTCTGACCAACTTATCTCTAAGGTTGCTACCTTTATGACTCAAGGCGAGAAAATCTTTACCGATGCTACTTCTAAGTACAAATGGTTGGGAGATTACCTCGTTCAGATAGCTACCCAACAAGGCTACACAATCAACTCTGAAGCTCTGTGGCGTTGGCATGCAGACGCATTCTTCAATTGCAACCAACATACAGATTGGCCTAAATCAGCTGACTTCACAGAGGCTGGTAAACCAGAGAACTGGGTAAATGTTTATCCAGATGCGACAGAGGTTGAATTGCCTACTATCCCAGTAGCTGAGGACTATGTATTGCCAACTCCTACCAAAACAGGTTGCACCTTCAAGGGCTGGTACGACAACGCAGAGGGTACAGGTGATGCTTATACTGTAATTCCTGCTCGTTGGTCTGGTACGCTCTACGCTATTTGGAAACAAGGTACTGCTACCGCTCTTGAGAACATTGCTGTTGAGGGTAAGGCTGTTAAGGCTATCGTTAATGGTCAATTGATCATCATCAAGAATGGCGTTCAATACAACGCTCAAGGTCAAGTGATTAAGTAATCAATTTTGATGATATTCCATAATACAAGGAGCCGTCACGGCTCCTTGTTTATTTTTTTATAAAAAAGCAAACATTATTTGTTTATATCAAAAAAATGTATTACCTTTGCAAACGCATTTGAAGAAAACGGTTAAGACACTCTTTTAATGATGCTAACAACGGTCACATACATCGCCTATTCTTTTACGCCACATGGTGTAAGGATTGTTGGGCGAAATAGGATAGGGAAATGATAGGTAAGGTAATCTATTATTTCCTTTTTTTATTCGTAAAGCGCTGCGAAACTACTTTCGCGAACACAAAGAAAATTTCGTTCGAGCCATAAGGCGAGATAAGAAATAATCGTTCGAGCCATAAGGCGAGATAAGAGCCAAATACGTGAAACGAATTGAACAACAATTTATAATTAACAACATTTATTAACTTTATTATTAACAAAAAACAAAAAATCATGAAGAAAATTACATTTTTCTTATGCGCATTACTCATTAGCGCAATGAGTTTTGCACAGGTGGTGACCTTTTCTCCTGCTAATGAAAAGGCAGTAGAATCACAGGAGTTCACCCTGACATCTGGTGATGTAACGCTTGTATGTTCAAGTGGTACTATCACTGCGGATCAATTCCGTTTCTTCAAAAGCAAGACTGTTACCATTTCTTCTACAGGTGGAAACATTGTTTCTGTTGAATTCACCTGTACTGCAAATAATGCAGCTAAGTATGGTCCTGGTTGCCTTGAAGCAAAGTCAGGTGACTACACTTATTCTGGAAAAGTTGGCACATGGACTGGTAAAGCTAACGAAGTTACATTTACAGCTTCTACCAACCAAGTTCGTGCAACACAAGTGGTTGTTACCTTGCTCGCTGCGGGTGCTGTTCCACAACCAAGCATTCAAGGTGCAAAAGACTTTATTGATTCAGCAGAGGTTTCTATCGTTGCCAGTGAAGGCTTGAAAGTGTATTATACTTTGGATGGCACTGATCCTACAACTGAGAGCACTGAGTACACCGCTCCTTTTACTGTTGAGGAAACAACTACAGTAAAAGCAATTGCTCACGATGGTACAAATGCCAGCGATGTTACTGAAACTACATTTACCAAAGCAACAAAGGTAACTTGCGCAGAAGCTGCTGAAATTGCTTCGCAAGTGAGCGACAATAACGTATTAACTGATCTCTATTATGTTGTAGTGGGTTACGTTACTGAATTGGATGGTACTCTTTCTAAGGGTCAACAAAAATTCTGGGTTTCTGACACCAAAGGTGGAGCAAATACATTGTATTCTTATTGGTGCAACGTACCACAAGAACTTGTAGTTGGTGATTACATCCAAATGTTTGGTAAATTGACCAAGTATAATGAGAAAAATCAAATGAAGAATGGTGATGTTACTATTCTCGACGAGCCCGAAATTGATGATCCTACTACCGCTCTTGAGAACATTGCTGTTGAGGGTAAGGCTGTTAAGGCTATCGTAAACGGTCAATTGATTATCATCAAGAATGGCGTTCAATACAACGCTCAAGGTGCTGTAGTAAAATAAGAAGTTAGACGTTAGACCGCTTCGCTGTTAGAAGTTAGACTAACGAGTATAAAAAATAGGCTTCCTCGTAAGAAGGAGCCTATTTTTGGTCTATAACCCCCCAACTATAAACTCTAAGCATAAAATATTTGCGTATTCAAGAATTTTTTACTACCTTTGCATGCAAATTCATAACTCATAATTCATAATTCACTTTATGCAGATTTCACAACGTATTGCAGCACTTGAAGAATCAGCGACTTTGCAAGTAGCTGCGCTGTGCCAACAACTCCGTGCAGAAGGAGTAGATGTGATTGGTCTTTCACTTGGCGAACCTGATTTCCCAGCACCTGCTCACGTCAAGCAGGCGGCTATTGATGCCATCAATAATGACATCTCGCATTATGGTCCTACACCCGGTTTCCCTGCTCTGCGTCAGGCAATAGCCGACACCCTCAACCGTGATTTAGTTCATTACCCTGTACGTCCGTACAATGCAAACGAGATAGTGGTGTCAGTAGGAGCTAAGCAAGCTATCTGCAATGCTGTAGAAGCATTGATTGGTCCAGGCGATGAGGTGATTATGCCTACGCCATGTTGGGTGAGTTACGTGGAGATGGTGAAGATTGCGCAAGGCAAGAGCGTGATGGTCAAAACCACGATGGACAACAATTTTTGCCTCACCGCTGAGCAGCTGGAAGCAGCTATCACCCCCAATACCAAACTGCTCATGCTCTGCTCGCCGAACAACCCTACGGGCTCAGTCTATACGCTTGAGAATTTGAAGGCTTTAGTGGAAGTGCTGAAGCGCCACCCACAAGTGAATGTGTTGGCTGATGAGATTTACCAGCATATCCTCTATACGGGCAAACACGAAACTTTGGCGCAATTCCCAGAGTTGGAAGACCGCCTCATCATCATCAATGGTGTTAGCAAAGCATACGCCATGACGGGCTATCGTATTGGTTGGTTGGCAAGCCACAACAAAGACTTGATTACCGCGGTCAAACGCTTGCAAGGACAAGTCATCAGCTGTGCCACTACCATCGCTCAAAAAGCAGCAGAAGCTGCATACACAGGACCACAAACCTGCGTCGAGGAAATGCGTCAAGCATTCCATCGCCGTCGCGACTTAATAGTGAAACTGGCAAAGGATATACCTGGAATGAAAGTGCTGGAGCCTCAAGGAGCGTTCTACCTCTTCCCTGACGTGACAGCCTTCTTTGGCAAGCAATACAACGGACAAGTGATTCATAATGCCGATGAACTGGTGACCTATCTGCTGCAAGAGGCGCATGTGGCATGTGTATCGGGTAGTGCGTTTGGTGAAAGTAATTGTATTCGTTTCTCCTATGCTACCAGCGAAGACCTTATCATTGAGGCGATGCGCCGCATGAAAGAGGCATTGGCAAAACTTGCCTAAGTGGATTATCTATTCACCGCTTTTACGCGATAGCCTGCTGTTCGGAGTTGAGCCAGCAGACCATCTTCGCCACCAAGATAAATGGCATTGAGCGTGATAAACGCCTTACCTTCACGGAGGTAGGGCGTTAATCGTTTCACCCATTGCTTGTTGCGTTGGGCATATAATTTATAGTCTGAGAATGATAATGACGTCTGATTGTCCGGACCTTTCACGAAGTACGCCATATCTGCTAAGCGACCATATTTATACATCTCTACCAGCGAGCGCTCAAAACGTACTTCCTTTTCGGGATATTCTACCACTTTCAGTAGCTCTTCGCACTGCCAATGAAATGGCTCACGGTCAAAGAGCATATACATCGTTTCGCCTATATCATCTAATCCATATACGGGTACATCATTTTGCGCTGCAACTTTCTCAAAGAATGTCTCCATCGAACGATCTGCATCGTATTTAAGCCATCGCTTCATCAGTTCACTCCTAAACATCTCAGTGAGATAGGATGGTTTCATCCTGCCTAACTTATCCAATCCCATGCCCAAATTGATGCGAAGAGCGTCGTCTATCTTCTGATACTGCTCATCGCTATAGAAATTGCTCAGCCGAACAGAATCGGGTAGGAGGGCAGCTTGTCGCAAAGCGGCAAGGGCTTCATAGTCTTGCATGGCAAACTCAGTAAGCACTTTATCGCATGCTGCATAACATTTGAATACATTGGGGATGGTGTCAATAAACTGCATATCCACCATACGATTGGTTGCTAAGATATACGATGGTGCCACTGCCGAATTACCCGATATCCGATACAGCACCTGACCAGTCATAGCATCAGGAACAATGAGGCAAGCACCCAAACCAATTAGTATTATCTGCCAAAGCTTTTTCATCTCTTCCATTAACCCTACTGAAACCTCGAAATCAAATTATACGCCTGATAAATTCCCAATTCACCTGCTTTGCTAAGGTCGGCTATACCTTGTTCATTCTCACCAATATAGATATAGGTCAAACCACGATTGAAGTATGCTTCTGCAAAGTCGCTATCTACTGCTATAGCCTCGCTATAGTATGAAATGGCTGCTTTAAAGTCTTGCTGTATGCACAGCATATTGGCTTTGTTGTAGTATGCAAACGAGAAGTCAGGTAGGTGATTGATGACATAATCATAGTCACGCATCATCAACTCAAAGTCGGCAGATTCTGTTGACTCACCCATCGCACGTTTGTATTCTAATAATTTATACCTCCAATTAGCACGACAGAAATAAGCGAAATACAAACTGCCGTCCATCAATATCGCACGTGTCACATCATCCAATGCCGAGGAGTAGTCTTGTACCAAAGCAAACTCAAATGCTCTCGCAATATATGCTGCACAGAGTTGGACATTATTCTGCGAACGAGGCGACGCCATCTGCTCAAGCATGTCAATCTGGTGCGACAGGTTGTTGATTTGTGCAAAATGCTGATTCACCATATCAGCCGTCAGTGTCATCTCTTTGGTTGTGAAGCGGAGTGGCGCTGGCAGTTGCATGCTACGATTGTAGTTATCCACTGTCACGTGCGAGTAATTAGTTTGTCGCAGGGCATTAGCATTGCTGTTCGTAGCATAATACGAAAGGAAGATATTAGGCTCGTTCACTACGTCGGTATAGTGCTTTTGTACCGTTCCGCGTGTGTCGCTATCATACTGATTCTCTTCATCAGTGGCTTCTTGATTTTGTGCTGCAAGGGCAGAGAACTCTTTGCGTCGGTCACGTTGTTGTGGCTGAGCATCTGCTATCTGCATATTAGTTTGCAGCGATTGAATACTATCTTTCTGTTGCTCAAGATGATATGCTTGTTGGCGCAACTGGTATGCCTCTCTGCTATTGCCCAACGAGGTTTCTGCCTGTGCTGCGAGGTAGTATGCTGGCAGGAAGTAGGGATAGCGCTCAATAATGGTATTGAAATCCTGCAATGCTGCTTGCCATTGACGTAGTTGCAATTGCACCATACCGCGTTGGTAGTAAATCTCTATTCGGTCGGGGGCGAAGTTGATGGCTTGAGTAAAATCCTCCAACGCACGATTATAATCACCCAGTTCCTGTCGTAGTACACCACGGTTGTAGTAGCATTGGGCATCACGTGGCGAGAGTGTCACTGCCTTATCGTAGTCATTGAGCGCACTGCGGTAATTATGTTTGCGATAGTAGATAATACCGCGGTTGATGTAGTCACCTGCCCATTTGCTACCGTGGTCAATGGACTTGCTCAGGGAACTCAGTGCATCGTCTTGATTGTCCTGCATCAGTTGTACGAGTCCAAGCGCTGACCAGTTGGCAGGATTCTGCGAATCATATTCCGTAGCTTTGCTAAAGGCATCCAGCGCACCAATAGTGTCATTGCTACGCAAGCATATACTACCTTTCTCAAAGTGCAACGCAGCAGACTGTGGCTCACGATGGAGTAGGTGGTTAATATCTTGCAGGGCGAGGGCGTATTGCTCCATTTCTGCTAACACATCGGCGCGCATAGCGATATAGGTTCTATTCTCGGGAGCAAATATCAGTGCTTCACTAAAGTCTTGTGACGCCTTTTCCAGTTGATTGGTCTGACGATAGATAAATCCGCGTGTATAATATGCGCCAGGTTGAAATGGATTACGCGCTATAGCAGCGTTGCAATCCAATTCTGCACCCGTATAATCACCCAATTGTATCTTGGCTATTGCGCGAAGTAGATAGGGCTCGCTCAAGTAAGGCTTGAGCTTGATTACTTGATTAAAGTATTGAATACTAAGTACATAGTCGTCAAAGTACAAAGCATTACGCCCGATAGCAGTAATGCGATCGGTGTTGAGTTGTGCCATTGCTCCCACGCTTACGCACAACCACAATATTATGCCCCACAATTTCTTCATTTGTTTTTTCTGCGCCGATTTCAGGGAACTTATAGATGCTCTCGTCTATCTATATGCTCTAGTCGGCGCTATCTGTAGACCGCTTTGCGGCCGTCCTCTCGCCTTATCGCCTCCTCAATAGCTCGCTTGTGAACGTTCTATAGCCCGAAGGGCGTCCAATAGCCGCTCCGCGGCGTCCACTAAACACTAACCTCACTTACACCCCGCTTCCGCATCAAACCAAGCAGGGATATCAAACTGTTCTTCTACGCTATAGCCCAATTGCTCATCGGCATACACTTTCTGCATATATATGGCCCAGATAGGCAATGCCATGTTAGCGCCTTGACCAGCCGACATATTATCGAAGTGGATACTACGATCTTCTCCACCTACCCATACGCCACTAACCAATGAAGGTGTAAAACCAACAAACCAACCATCGGAGTGATTCTGCGAAGTACCCGTCTTTCCACCCATAGGTGCTTTCAATCCATAGCGGAAACGCGCACGCACACCCGTACCGTGATCCATCACATTTTGCAACATATAGACCATCTTATACGAGGTAGTCTCGCTAATAATCTCATAAGTCTTAGGCATAAAAGTAGCCAATACATTGCCGTTATTATCTTCAATACGAGTCACATAGAGCGGTTCAACACGGATACCCTTGTTTGGAAAAGTGGTGTAGGCATCCACCATCTCCTTAACGCTTACTTCGCATGGACCGAGGCACAGACTGACCACAGGATCCAATTGCCCTTCAATACCAAACGAACGCATCATGCGCACCAGTTGTTCTGGCGTAAATAGCGACATCAGATAGGCGGTGATCCAGTTGCTGGATTTCTCCAATCCCCAGTTGAGGGTGACCATCTCACCTTGATTAGCATGGTGGTCATCGCGTGGTGTCCACGCTACACCATTACCATCAATAAGGGTCACAGAGTCGTTCACTGTGCTATCGCATGGCCACATGCCCTCGTCCATCGCCAAAGTAAATAGGTAGGGCTTGATAGTAGAGCCCACCTGACGGCGACCCGTAGTGACCATGTCATATTGGAAGTGCGTGAAGTTAGGCCCACCCACATATGCCTTAACTGCACCCGAGTGTGTATCCATCGACATAAATCCGCAACGCAGAAAATGCTTATTCCATCGGATAGAGTCCATTGGGGTCATAGTGGTGTCAATCTGTCCGTCATAGGAGAATACGCGCATAGCTACAGGGGTGTTGAATACCTTTTTGATGTCCGTCTCATTCATACCCTGTTTCTTGAGTGCGCGGTAGCGATCCGTCTGACGCATAGAGCGATTCATAATACCATCAATATCTTCTGGCGTGAGGTCTTTAGAGAAAGGTGCATACGATTTCTTGCGTTTCTCGCGGAAGAAACCCTTTTGCAACGCTTGCATATGTTCGCTCACTGCCTCTTCGGCATACTGTTGCATGCGCGAGTCAATGGTAGTGTATATGCGCAGACCATCGATGTATAGGTCGTATGGCATACCATCAGGCTTGTGGTTCTTATTACAGAAACCATAGAGTGGGTTCTCTTCCCATTGGCGTTTGTCACTCTCGTACTGCAATTGATTCCATTCCGAGTAATTACTCTTCTTAGGTTCTTGAGCAGTTAGCACTTGTCGCAAATACTCACGGAAATACGGCGCAAGACCTTGCTTATGGTCCACCGATTGGTATTTAAGATCAATCGGCAATGCTTTCAGCGAATCGCAGACATGCTCCGTGATGTAGTCATATTTCTGCATCTGATTCAGCACCGTATTACGACGATTAAGAGCATTCTCAGGACGACGACGTGGGTTATACAATGCAGGGTTCTTACACATACCTACCAACATAGCGGCTTCTTCTATTTTCAACTCAGCTGGGGTGGTGCTGAAATACACCTGTGCTGCCGATTTGATGCCTACTGCATTATAGAGGAAGTCAAACTGGTTGAGGTACATAGTCAGTATCTCCTCTTTGGAGTACAGACGCTCCAATTTAGTAGCAATCACCCATTCGATAGGTTTTTGCAGCGCACGTTCAAAGATGTTGTTGGCGCGGGGCGACCATAGTTGTTTGGCCAACTGCTGGGTAATCGTACTACCACCTCCTGCTTTACCCAGCATAATCACAGCACGCAGCAGCGACTTTACATCCACACCCGTATGGTCGTAGAAACGCACATCTTCAGTGGCAATCAGCGCGTTAATCATATTAGGAGAAATGTCCGTATATGCCACTCCTACGCGATTCTCGTTGCGATAGTAGCGACCCAGCAACTGCATATCGGCGGATATGACCTCAGTGGCAAACTTGTTCTTAGGGTTTTGCAGTTCATCCAGTGGTGGCAGATAGCCCAGCCATCCCTTATTAATTATCCAGAATATCAATATGATAGCTACTATACCTGCACCTATGATACCCCAAAACCATGCTGCAAATTGCTTCTTAAATTGCTTGTTTCCGTTTTGCTTGTTTTCCGTTTTCATATCAAGTCTTCTATTATTCTGTTCAGTATATGAAATCCTTTCGTAGTCGCTGCAATGCGATTACCTTTCTCTACCAATAGTCCTTGTTGGATATATGGCAGTGCCTTGCTCATTACTATGTCATCTTGTGATACTCCTGCACTAGTGCGCAGTCCCAGCATCACGCGTTCGGTATGGCGTTGCTCATCACTTAGTCGCTCTTTTTCGGGCATTAGCGTATGAGCCATGGCTTGCTCGATATAGGTGCACAAGTCGCTGATATTCCATTGCCTTACGTTGCCATCGTAGCTATGTGCACCAGCTCCCAATCCGATGTATGGCGTGTTGTTCCAATAGCTTGAATTATGCTTGGAGTACCGTCCGTTAAGTGCGAAATTACTTACTTCATAATGTTCAAATCCATTCGCAGTTAATTGCTCCACCAAATAGTCATACATCTGCATTTCTGTGTCTTCGTCCACAGCCTCCACCACACCATGTTCGAGCATGGTCGTAAGCACCGTTCCGTCCTCATAGATAAGTCCATAAGTGGAGATGTGTTGCACGCCCAGTTGCAATGCTTCTGCCACATCTTTCTGCCATTGCTCCATCGTTTGCGAGGGTAGGGCATACATCAGGTCGATAGATATATTGTCAAATCCTGCAACTTGTGCTACCGCCACTGCTTGTCGTGCTTGTTCAGCCGTGTGGCGCCTGCCAATCAATTGCAATAGTTCGTCATCAAAACTCTGTATGCCGATGCTCAGTCGATTGATGCCCATTGCTCGCCATGCCTGTGCTTGCTCCAGCGTGATGTCTCCTGGATTCGCCTCCATAGTGAGTTCTAATGAACCATCTTTCACCACATTGAACCATTCTGAACTACATTGAATGATCTTAAACAAGTCATTCCTATCCATCATGCTCGGCGTACCACCTCCTATATATATACTATGTATAGGTTCACTCACCTCATGTTGGCGCATGCGCCCTTCCTCCAGCAATGCTTCTACATATCGCGCCCTCTTCTCCAATTGCGTAGTTGAAAAGAAGTCGCAGTACTTGCATCTGCTTTTGCAAAATGGTATGTGTATGTATATTCCTGCCATTTTATAGAAATATGGCACAAAAGTACGAAAAAAAATGTATATATACAAAAAAACGCACCTTTTTTACATTTTTTTTTGAAAATATTTGGTCACTTCAAAAAAAAGCAGTACCTTTGCAGCCGATTTCGAGAGAACATCGCTAGGGTGCTATCGTCTAGTGGCCTAGGACAACGGCCTCTCACGCCGTAAACCCGGGTTCGATTCCCGGTAGCACTACCAAGAACGACCATCCTACCAGATGGTCGTTCGTCTTTTATTAACCTGCAGTCACTAAACACTAAACACTCAACACTAAACACAACCATGGATAATTTTCAATCACAAGAGCGCTATCTCCGCCTACTGAGCGACCGCTTCCCCAATGCTGATGCAGTGGTGACCGAACTCATCAACCTCCATGCCATCCTCTCGCTGCCCAAGGGTACGGAGCATTTCGTGAGCGACCTACATGGTGCTTCCAGTGCTTTTATCCATATGATTAAGAATGCCTCTGGCGTAGTGAGACGCAAGGTGGACGATATCTATGGCGATACCATCTCCGAAGCCGAGAAACGTGCCCTATGTGCACTGATCTACTATCCCGACGAACGTATCCGTATGGTACAGCAGCAGGGGTTAGATGCCGAAGCATTGCCTATGGCTGCGCCTACGATGGTGGATTGGTATCGCAGACGTATCCATCAGACGCTCGATGTAACGCGCAGCGTGTCGGTCAAGTACACGCGCTCCAAGGTGCGCAAGATGCTACCTAAGAATTTTGCCTATGTCATCGAGGAATTGCTCTATGAGTCCAGTATTGAGCGCGATCGTACACGTTATTTCCATGCAATCATCGATGCGATTATTGATACGGGTAGGGCAGAGCAATTGCTGATAGCCATATCCTATCTCATCCATGCACTGGCTATTGATACGCTGCACGTAGTAGGCGATATCTTCGATCGTGGACCAGGGGCACCCAAGATTATGGAGGTGCTTTCCACGGTGCGTGATTATGATATCCAGTGGGGCAACCATGATATCCTTTGGATGGGTGCTTTCGCGGGCAATTGGGCATTGATTGCTACTGTGCTGCGTGTCAGTATCCGCTATGCCAATATCGAAACGCTCGAAGAGGGTTATGGTATCAATCTGCTGCCTTTGGCCAACTTTGCTATGGAGACCTACGGCAATGATCCTTGTACCATTTTCCAAACCAAAGATTTTGAGAATAATCCTCGCCTTACGCGCTCTGCACAGCTCATGGCAAAGATGCACAAAGCCATCTCTATTATCCAGTTTAAGCTCGAAGGACAGACCATCTTGCGTCATCCCGAATATCAGATGACCGATCGCCTCTTTTTGGATAAAATTGACTATGCTCGTGGAGTGATTACTATAGACGGCGTTGAATACCCTATCACCGATTCTTATCTTCCTACTATACAGGCTAATAGCCCTTATGAATTGTCGCAAGAAGAACACGAGTTGATGCAGCAATTAGCACGTTCGTTCCGCAAATCCGAACGCGCGCAAAAGCACCTGCGAATATTGTATCAACACGGTAGTCTGTATCTTGTTCGCAATAGATTTTTACTCTATCATGCCGCTGTCCCATTGAACGATGATGGCTCGCTCATGGAGGTGGATGTATGTGGCGTGCGTGCCAAGGGTAGGGCACTCATGGATTGCATCGACCGCGTGGTACGTCGGGCGTATTTTGGTAAGGGGCAGGAGAAAGCCGATGCTTTGGATTATATGCTCTATCTCTGGTGTGGCTATGGTTCGCCGTTGTATCACAAGGACAAGATGAGTACCTTTGAGCGCTACTTCATCGGTGTGCCTGAGTTGGAGCATGAGCACCGCGGAGCGTACTACACGTTGGCTGACCGCCCAGATGTATGCGAGATGATTTTGCGTGAGTTTGGTTTGGATCCCGCTACAGGGCGTATCATCAATGGACATATACCCGTGCGCACTATCAAAGGGGAGAAACCTGTACGAGCAGATGGCAAACGCTTTGTCATTGATGGAGGTTTCTCCAAACCTTATCAAGAGAAAACGGGTATCTCGGGTTATACGCTGATTTACAACAGCCATGGTATCCAATTGGTCGAGCATGAGAAGTTTGAGAGCCGTGAGCAAGCAGTTGTATCGGGTTCAGATATCCACTCGCGTATCCAGTTGCAGGATTTCACGCATCAGCGTATCTTGGTGCGTGATACGGACCGTGGACGTGAACTGATTCGCCAAGTAAACGACTTGCAGCAGCTATTGCAGGCATATCAGATGGGTCTGATTGAAGAGCGCAATCTTTAGATTGCATACCGATTATAGTTAAATATCCTGTAAAATTCATAAAATCATCGAAAAAAGCGACATGTATTTGCACATATCGCTTTTTTTTTGTACCTTTGTCGGCTCATTGAATAGCAAATTGCAAAAGTAGATTATTCACAATGGCCCCTCATGAACTATCATACCATATCCGTGGTGCGGCGATGGAGGTATATAACACCCTCGGTCCTGGCTTGTTGGAGTCGGTGTATCACAAGGCGTTGGCTTATGAGTTAGTGAGTAGAGGATATATTGCCAATCCATTTTAAGCAGTTGAAAACGTATATGAAATTGTCAGGTAAGGAAAATGGGGTATTGATTAATTTCAATACGTATGATTTTAGCCATGGTATTCGTTTGGTCAAATTGAACTTAACCAAACAATCAATTTAGCCATTGGCTATGATCCTTGCTTGAGCGCGAGTGATAAGACATTAATACATAAGATAGACAAAGTCTATCGTCATCAATCCAAACTACTAAGACAATATCATAAGATTAAAATAAGATTTACTGAAGATTTCTGCCCTTTAGGGCAAGGAGATAAAAACAGATAAACATATGGCAACAGCAATCGAATTCAACCACGTAGGCAAACAATACCGCCTGGGCCTCGTGTCCACAGGCACTATCAGCCACGACCTCAACCGCTGGTGGCAAACCGCCATCCTGCGCAAAGAAGACCCCTACCTCAAGATCGGCTCGGTCAACGACCGCACCCAGAAAGCCGATTCTGAGTATGTCTGGGCACTCCGTGATATCGACTTCAAGGTCGAGCAGGGCGACGTTGTCGGCATCATCGGTAAGAATGGCGCAGGCAAGAGTACGCTCCTCAAACTCCTCAGTAAAGTCACTGGTCCCACGGTGGGCACTATCCGCGCTCGCGGTCGTATCGCCAGTCTCTTGGAGGTCGGTACGGGCTTCCACCCTGAGATGACTGGCCGTGAGAACATCTTTATGAACGGTGCCATCATGGGTATGACCAAACAGGAGATCGCTGGTAAGTTGGACGAGATTGTTGCTTTCTCTGGCTGCGAGAAGTATATCGACACGCCAGTTAAGCGTTATAGTTCAGGTATGACTGTCCGCTTGGGCTTCGCTGTGGCTGCGCACTTGGACCCTGAGATTCTTGTCGTGGACGAAGTCCTCGCCGTCGGCGATGCCGAGTTCCAAAAGAAAGCCATCGGCAAGATGCAAGACGTCTCCCGCGGCGAAGGCAGAACCGTCCTCTTCGTGAGTCATAACATGACCAGTGTGAAGAGTCTCTGCAAGCATGGTATTATCCTGAAGGATGGTATGCTACTTGATTCAGGTGATATTGACCCTATCGTAACTCGTTATTTGCGTGGTGATAATGATATTGATAACTACAAGGTATACAACGAACCGCTTAAAGGCAAAAATGGCTTTGAACTCTTAGAGATAGGTGTGCGCCCTAAGTGTGGGCAGTTCACTGATGTGATGCGTGTGACCGACGATTTGGAGGTGGTGATTCGTTATCGTCTGACCCAACCACACGAGAAGTTTTGGATTACCATGCATATGAAGAACGAGCAAGGCGAGCGTATGTTCTCTACGTGTGGTGGAGGGCGCTGCTATGAAACCAAGCATGAAACTGGTGAGTACGAGCAAATTTGCCATCTGCCTAAAGATTTCTTCAATTGGGGTAGTTATGCATTTGATTTTATGGCATTTAGTCAACCAAGCAATATAGAATGTCTAATGCATGAACAAGACTTTATCTCATTCACATTGGCTAATCGTGCAATAGCAATCGGTGGCTGGATGGGTAAAGAACCTGGAGATATCACACCTAAGTTTGATTATACTGAGAAGAAATTGAGTTGATAATATGAGTGAAAATAAATCACAAATCACTGTCACTTCCCCATTACTCCCACCATTGGAGGAGTTTACCTTATATCTGCAGCAGATATGGGATAGTAAATGGATTACAAATAATGGTCAGTTCCATCAACAATTGGAGCAGGCACTCGCCAAGTATCTTGGAGTAGAGTTTCTGTCGCTATTTACTAATGGTACTTTGCCGCTCATTACGGCTTTCCAAGCACTGGGCATTCACGAGGGAGAGGTGATTACTACACCATATTCGTTTGTAGCAACTAGCCACTCAATCTGGTGGAACGGCTTAAAGCCCGTCTTTGTGGACATCGAGGAAGAAACCTGTGGCATTGATCCTGCGAAGATTGAGGCAGCCATTACGCCCAATACGGTAGCTATCATGCCAGTGCATTGCTATGGTAAACCATGCAAGACAGCCGAGATTGATGCGATTGCTAAAAAGCATAATCTGAAAGTAATCTACGACGCCGCGCACGCTTTTGGCGTCATTGAGAACGGACAATCGGTATTAAATGCAGGCGACATCTCCACTTTGAGTTTCCATGCTACCAAAGTGTATAATACGATTGAGGGCGGTGCATTAATTTGCCATTCCGCAGAGATGAAGTACCATGTGGACAACCTGAAGAACTTCGGTTTCCGTGGTGAAACTACTGTTGTGGCTCCAGGTATCAATAGCAAGATGGACGAGATGCGTGCGGCATATGGTCTGCTTAATCTCCGCCAAGTTGATGCTGCAATCGAGGCACGCAAAAAGGTTGCTAAACAATATGTAGAGGCATTGCAAGATGTGAAAGGAATAAAAATCTTCCAACCAATGATTGATACTCTTGCCTCATCGCCTAATAACCTTTCGCCTCATCGCTTAAATTTTAGTTATTTCCCCATTTTTGTGGACGAAGAACAATACGGCATCTCCCGTGATGCGTTATATGAGAAGATGAAGGCAAATAATGTGTTAGGTCGTCGCTATTTCTATCCTTTGATTACGGACTTTGATCCGTATAAGGATATTCCAAGTGCCAACCCAGTAAATTTGCCTATGGCGAATAAGATTGCTAATCAGGTGATTTGCTTACCAATGCACCATGCGTTGAGCGAAGAGGACGTAACACGAGTGATAGAGTGTGTAAGGAATTAAGGAGTTAAGGAATGAACGCATGAAGGAGTTAAGGAGTTAACGAATTAACGATTGAAAGAGTGAACGAATTAGGGAGTGAACGAATCACTAAACGTTAACTCATTAAACATTAAATCGATAAGCATTAAACGTAAAATTTGCATAATCCAAAAGTTTTTTGTAACTTTGCAGCGATAAATAACATAAGAATATGAGTGCATCTATTATTCCATTAAAAATATCACAATTGGCGTTGCTTGTCTCGCAGCGCAAGCATATCCCCGTGAGAGCTGCGTTGGGCTATATTTATGACTCGCCCTTTTATGCAAAGTTGTACGATGAAAATGCCAAGTGGTGGTATCTGGATACAGAATCACTTTATCGCTTATTGGAACAAAGCAGGTTCTCTAGCGGGCATATCGTATCGAATAATGTGATTGTATTTTTAACTTTTTGTACTGAAAATTATGCAAAAAAACATGATATGACCTCACTAGAGGCATACGCTCTCTTCCGTCGTTATGGGGTCGATGAGTATCTGGTAAAAGGCTTTGATATGCTTCATACACAAGGTAAGGACATGATTTTGCACGATATAGATATATTTATTAACAATAGAAAAAAGTAATTTGAAACAAAAATACGGGCTTTAAAGCCCTATATAAATAATTAAAAATCATGGAGATAATCCTTTTGTCTTTGCTCAAATGAATGCAACCAAGTTGCATTGGTGAGCAAGAACAAAAGAAATATTGGAAAAAATAATTTTGTTTTGCATACTTAAGCAGTATACTGCTTCTTATGTGCAAAAACAAAATAGAATAACAAGATTTTTGTATATTTTTGTAGCAAGCGCCAGCGCAGCGTATTTATGTTAGAAAGAATAATACTTAAACAAAAATACGGCATCTCTGATGCCTATAAAAATAATTAAAAATCAAGAAACTTTTTTTGCTCTTGCTCAACTGAATGCAGTACACTGCATTGGTGAGCAAGAACAAAAGATGTAATAATGAAACTGATATGAACAAATCTAACGACATACAATTCCAGCAAGAAGTTTTTGATATCATTGGTGCTGCTATGGAAGTACAGAACCATTTAGGACGAGGCTTTTTGGAGTTGGTGTACCATGATGCGTTGAATGTTGAATTAGGGTTACGTGGAATTCCTTTTGAAACAGAGAAATTAATTACAATCACTTATAAAGGACATTTACTTGATCGAACATACAAAGCTGATTTAGTATGCTATGACAATATAGTTGTAGAACTCAAATCTGTTGAAAAATTAAGGACTGAGCATACGGCACAACTATTAAACTATCTAAAAGCAACCAACTTACCACTAGGTATATTGATTAACTTTGGAGAAGTGCCTTTGAAATACAAAATTGTTCCTAATTATATCAACCAAAAATAATTTTGTTTTGCATACTTAAGCAGTAACTGCTTCTTATATGCAAAAACAAAATAGAATAACAAGATTTTTGTATATTTTTGTAGCAAGCGCTAGCGCAGCGTATTTATGTTAATAAAAAAAAGTAATCCTCGAATAGTCACAAAATAGATTAAGCAATATGAAACTATATCATGGTTCAACAGTAACGATCAGGAAACCCAGTCTTCGCCAAGGTAGGCCCAATACCGATTATGGCAAGGGCTTTTATACCACAGTTGATTTTGACCAGGCAGCCCGTTGGGCGCGTATTCGCCGCGACCGTGCTGGAGAAGGCAATGCAGTGGTGTCTGTATATGAGGTGGATGATAATCTATTGAATGATGGTGTATTGAAGATAATGGAGTACAACGGAGCGACCAAGGAGTGGTTGGATTTTGTGGTTGCCAATCGTCGCTTTGCTCCGTTGCATGATTATGATATTGTGCTTGGTCCAGTAGCGAATGATAACTTGTATGCCACCATCAGCTTGTATGAGAATGCGGAGTTGAGTGCAGAAGCTGCCGTAGTGCAACTGAAAACGCATGTGCTGTTTAATCAAGTATCGTTTCATACGGACAAAGCGTTATTGCAATTACAATTTGTGGAAGCAATAATTGTAGATAAGGAATAGAAACACTTTATTTACCGACTCATCACCAACCGATGAGCGGGAGATGACCGAGGGAAGAGCGAGAAATTAATTGAATAATATGAGCGAGAAAAAATACGAATCGTAATAAAAAAATCCTTACAAGAAGAGTATTAATCTAAAAAAATCCGCAAAACACTTGCATAAATCAAAAAAAATCCGTATCTTTGCGGCAAAATTGAGAGATAATGAAAAAAAATCCCGAAGATATTGCTTATCAAGTATTACATGAGGTAATGTTTGCCGGAACGGATAAGAAATCCTCAGATGCTATTTCCAAGCTTCTCAAGCAAGGAAAGATACGTCGTATTGCCCCGAAGATATACACAACTAATTTTGAGGCAAAAGGAGAGGACATCGTGCGGAGAAACATTTTCTCTATACTTGGCAGATTGTATCCTGGGGCAATTTTAAGTCACCGCACGGCATTTGAATGTATGCCAACCTCTTCAGGTGATATATTTCTCACCTATAAATATTCCAGAAAGATAATTCTACCGGGAGTTACCGTTCATTTATTAGAAGGTCCGCAAGTTGATGCCAATGATCGGCCGTTCATAGATGGCTTATATATGTCACATCAGACACGCGCTTTTTTGGAAAATATGCAAGCATCTAAGAATATTGGCGGAGCAGATAAGTGTTTGGGGCAGCAACAGATTGAAGAGAAATTAGAGAAGATAGTGCGAGTCAATGGCGAAACTGCATTGAATGTATTGCGTGATGAAGCAAGGGAGACCGCTGAAAGACTTGGATTCCAAAAGGAGTTTGCAAAACTATCCCAACTCATTAGTGCGATATTAACGACTCACACTTCATCCATTTTGCGTTCTCCTCTTACTATCGCGCGTGCTATGGGTGAACCCTATGATGCGGAACGTATGGATTTGTTTCAAAAAGCGTTCGCCTTTTTGACTAATTATGAGTTTGCTTATCGAGAAAATGTACAGTGGGAAGATAAAGCGTTTAGAAATTTTGCATTTTTCGAGAGTTATTTTTCCAATTATATCGAAGGAACAGAATTTACCATTGAGGATGCGCGGACGATTATTTCGACTGGACGTCCGATGCCTTCTCGTCGTGATGACTCACATGATATATTAGGGACATACTTTGTCGCGGCTAATAAGAGAGAGATGCAGCGTATTCCGCAAGCAGCGGAGGAACTGTTACAAATGCTTCAGGCTCGTCATAAGATATTATTAGAAGCTCGCCAAACGAAGAACCCGGGATTATTCAAAATGCGGAATAATCATGCCGGCGAGACGTATTTCGTGGATTATGAATATGTCAGAGGAACATTGTTGAAGGCATTCGGATTGTATAATGCATTAACTCATCCGATGGCACGAGCCATCATGATGCATGTGATAATAGCTGAGGTGCATCCATTTGATGATGGTAACGGGCGTATGGCACGCATTATGATGAATGCCGAGTTGGTTAGTCAGCGTCAATCGAAAGTAATCATTCCAAATGTGTTTCGCGATGATTATATATTAGCTTTGAAGAAATTTAGTCACCAAAGAGATATCTCTACGCTTGTACAAGTTTTAGATAAGATGCAACAATATGCAGGGCGCATTCCTTGTGGTAGTTTTGAAGAGGCTCATGAGTATTTAACAATAACGAATGCCTATAAGGAACCCGATGAGGCTAGATTAATAATGTGACTTCTGTTGTCTTGGTCAGGATAGAGGTAAACATTTAGAAATATTCACCGACCGATGAGCGGGAGATGACCGGGAGACAAATTTAGAAAATGATAGAAGAAAATGAAATATCAAAGCAACCGCGTATCGTGAAATCTCACGACATACGCATTGATACGGATTACGCGGAATGGATTGCCGAGTTGAAACATCGGTATCGTTCGGCGCAAGTGAAGGCTTCTGTGCGTGTAAATGCAGAGAAGTTGCTCTTCAATTGGGAACTGGGACGCGATTTAGTGCAAAAGAAAGCCGAAGAGCGTTGGGGCGCAGGTGTGGTGGAGCAAGTGAGCCTTGATCTCCAGCGTGAGTTCCCGAATGCAGAAGGTTTCTCGACTACGAATCTATGGTATATGAAACAGTGGTATCTGTTTTATTATCAGGAGGATACAAAACTCCAACAAGTTGTTGGAGAAATTTTAAGTTCAAAACTGCAACAAACTGTTGCAGAAATTGATTCTCAAAAACTCCAGCAACCCGTTGGAGAATTTCCGTCTTCTTTTGCATACGTTCCATGGGGACATCATATTGCTATTATTTCCAAATGCAAATCAGTTGATGAAGCGCTCTTCTATGTAGGAAAGACGATAGAGCAGGGTATGAGTCGTGCGGCGCTGGTGAACTGCATCAAAGCTAATCTATATGAGCATCAAGGAAAGATTCTCAATAACTTCGCCGAGCACATGCCCGCATTGCAGAGCAAATTGGCGCAAGAAGTACTCAAGGAGAATTATGACTTTGGCTTTGCAACCGTGAAGCATGAGATTTACGATGAGCAGGAGTTAGAAGAAGCATTGAGCAAAAGTGTAACGGATCTTTTGTTGGAACTCGGAACCGGCTTTGCGTTTATAGGAAGACAGAAAGAACTGATTGCCGGAGATACTACACGCAAGATTGATTTGCTTTTCTATCATATCCGTTTGCGTTGCTATATAGTGTGCGAACTGAAAGCCAAAGCGTTTGAACCGGAGTTTGCCGGAAAACTGAATTTTTACGTCAATGCAGTAGATGACTTGTTGAAAGCAGAGGATGATAATCCGACGATAGGCTTGCTCATTTGTTCGGATATGAATAAAGCCGATGTACAATGGTCGTTCCGTGGCATCAGCACTCCGATGGGAGTGGCAACATATAATAATGTACGCATCAAGGACATGCTTCCGACGCAAGAGCAACTGAAGGAACGCATGGAACTCCTGCAAAAAGAGCTGCGTGAAACAAAACGACTGATGAAAGCAAATAAGTAACCACCGAGAGATGACCGAGAGAAGAGCGAGAGACAAACACGACTCGCTTATGGGAGAGATTCGGGGGTGGATAATAATTAAAACAAAATCAACATTTAAACTTAATTTATATGACAAAAACTTATAATCTTTTCATTAGTCATTCATGGGATCATTTGGATGATTTAGAGAGTCTTAGGGCACTGCTGGAGGAGCGTGGCTATTTTAAGGTAGATTTTTTGGAAGTAACTCCAGAAAATAAATTTAATTCGGATAATGTATATTATTTACATGCATGTGTAAGGCCTTTAATTGAAAAGGCTGATGTAGTAATCGGTCTTGCCGGAGTATATGCATCGTATAGCGAGTGGATGCAATGGGAACTTGATACGGCTATTGAAAATAATATCCCTGTTTTAGGTGTCATTCCGTGGGGACAAGAGCATGTCTCGCGTGTTATTCAAGAAAGAGCAGATGATATTGTGAAATGGAATACAGAATCTATCGTTCAAGCAATACGTAATTTGGCAAAATAATCATGAGAAGAGCACTTTTAATAGGTATAAATAACTACCCAGCCGGTAGTGAATTGCATGGATGCATTGAAGATATCAATGCGCTGGCTTCGGTATTAGAACGAAACGAAGATAATTCAAAGAACTTTGATATAATGCTATTGCCGGATTTGCAACGTAGTGAAGACGCAAAGGGATATATAGAACACCTCTTTCATGATGATGCAGATATAGCATTATTCTATTTTTCTGGTCATGGATATGTTGATGCCAATGGAGGACAATTAGTATTCCCCCAAGATGTTGACATAGCAACTGTAAATAAAGATTATTCCAAATTAGGGATAAAGATGGATTATCTGATGGATATTGCAAATCACTCAAAGGCTAAGCACAAAGTTTTGATTTTAGATTGTTGTCACTCAGGTTTACTCGGGGCCAATGATGTGGATGCTGTGACAAGCGTATTGGCATCAGGAGTTTCCATTCTTACTGCATGTCGTGATGATGAATCAGCTGTAGAAATGGGTGGCCATGGTATATTTACAGAGTTGTTAACAACGGCTCTAAGTGGAGAAGCTGCCGACTTCAGTGGTAATATCACAATGGGAGGAATATATGCTTATATTGATCGCTCGTTAGGGGCTTGGGATCAAAGGCCTATATTTAAGACGAATGTGTCGGAATTTGTAGCCATTCGAAATGTGACACCTAGAGTTCCAAATGAAACGATTCATCAACTTACTGCTTTATTTGAAACTCAGGACAAGGAGTATGCCTTGGATCCTTCATATGAGGATACGAACAGCCCAACAGTAGAGCATAAATACATAGAACCATATGCTAATGCGGAAAACATAAAGAAATTTAAGTGCTTGCAAGAATTGCAAAAAATAGGTTTCATCGAACCAGTTGGCGCTCCTTTTATGTATTTTGCTGCTATGGAATCTAAGTCTTGCCGTTTAACTCCTATTGGTAAGTATTATTGGCGCCTTGTCAAAAACAATCGCATATAGGCTTGTATGAAAAAACAATTTAAAATATTCTTTTCTTGGCAATCTGATACGCAGAACAAAGAGAAACAATTGATAGAGTCGGCTTTGGAGTCGGCTAAAAAAGAACTTCTATCATCTTATGGATATGAAGTTGTGATTGATCATTCTACGTTAGGAGAATCAGGAATGCCTGCAATAGATCACAGCATTTTACAAAAAATAGATTCGTGTGATGTCTTTATTTGTGATCTAACACCTATTATAGCTTTTAATAAATTTATAGGGAATGGTAGTTCTCAAAATAAAGAGATTACAAATCCTAATGTGTTATTGGAATTAGGGTATGCGATGTCCGCCGTTGGAAATAGATACATCATTCTTGTTGCACATCAAGGCAGTTGGAACATAAATGACTTGCCATTCGATATTAATCATAAGCGTGTCTATCAATTTAATAGCTCTAAATGTGAACTTGCTCAGCCAATTCTGGAAGTAATTGAGGAAATAAGAAAGAATGGAAAACATCGTACTCCTCAGTCTTCTGTGTATGAGAAATTTCATTCTTTTGTAGAGGATTTAAAAATTAAATACTTTTATAAACCATCTATTATTCCCAAAGCCGTACAAGATTCCACAACATTGTTTAATGTTCGAATAGGAAAGGCCTTTCCTGGGCTTAGAGGATTGAAAGAATATACAAGAGAAAAGGATATCAAGCGAGCATTAACTACTTTATTAGAACAGCCATTATATTTTCAGTCCATAGAAGGGTTGCATAATTCGACTCACCCTATATGGTGGTTTAGATGTGGCAGTGCATGCAACATTGATAAATTCAAACATCTTAAAGGAAATAAATATTTAATGGGGAGCGACGAAATTATTATAAAAAGAATTGTTGTGTATTCATCTACTGCTCGATATTATAATCAATACGTATATGTTGAATGTATGCCAGATAGTCCAACTGGATTGTATAAAACTCAATGCGCAGTACAACGAAATTTGTATAAAGATGGTATTTTAGAACATATCTCTGAAGAATATGCGATATTTAAACGTAATCGTTTCTGCAATAGATTGATTACGCGTCAAGAGTATGATGATGGTCATGCATTAATTAGGGGAAAAATTGTAAGTACCTCAAATAAAGCAGAATTGAGAGTGAGGCATTTAAGTAAATATAATTTTATCATTGCAGCACAAGGTTCTGTATACAACAATAATACTTTTAGTCGCACTTCAGATGAAATGCTCTGGAAGATGATGGAACATCTTATAACAAATGATGAGTTTAATGAATACATGCTATCCTTTACAAAAGATATGATGTTAGATTTATAGTAAAGATTCGCTTGTGAATTTCGTAATGTACAAAATTGCAAATGGTAATACACATTGGGATCACATGCAGACTCATCCTCTCGTATCTGTCCCGTAAGTCTCTCGTAAGTGAGTCGGAGGAAAAAAATAAATGAATTAGTGAAAATGACTAGTAAAATAACTAGTAAAGCAAAGACTTAACTAGTATATAAACTGGTAAATAACTAGTAAAACAACTAGTAAAATAATTGATAAAGCTTTACCGACTCATCACCGAGAGAGAAGCGAGAGAAGAAAGTGAATGATTTAACGAAGAAATAATGGAAGATAAAGGAGAAATAGTAATCTATCAAACGCAAGACGGAATAACTCAACTTGATGTCCGGCTTGATGGGGAAACTGTGTGGATTACGCAGGAACAAATGGCTCAATTGTTTGAACGAGATAGAACGGCTATTGGAAGGCATATAAGCAATTTTTTTGCAGAGGGAGAACTAGATAAAAATATGGTATATGCAAATTTTGCACACACCACTCAGCATGGTGTCATTACCGCCTGGTGAGCGAGAGAGTAATTTGCATAATCCAAAAGATTTTTGTAACTTTGCAGCGTGAAATAGATATATATTGAAATGATGGAAAACGATAATACTTTGCTCTCTATATCAAGGGCTGTAACAACTATCAAAACTGCAATTTTGCAGAGTCAAGCTCGTACAATTCGCAATGTGAATTCTGATGTTTTGGCTTTGTATTATTCCGTAGGTCGATATATATCTGAAGAGTCACGAACTCAGAAGTGGGGAAGTGGTGCTATTAAGGCTATTAGCGAGCAACTGCGAAAAGAATTGCCAGGTCTCAAGGGATTTAGCGAACGTAGTATTCGTTATATGCGTCAGTTCTATGAAGTTTGGTGCAATCATGTACATCAACGACTATTGGTTGATGAGAATGAATATACTCCATTTTTGCAGCCAGCGGCTGCAAAAATAAGTGAGATGTCAATTTTGCAGCCGCCGGCTGCAAAATTGAATGTAGAAGAAATTTTCCAGCCAACGGCTAGCGAAAACGAGTCGCCGATGGCGACTAAATTGCTGACATCTATTACGCGTCTTGATTTTTCCAGTGAAATGTTTGATGTAGAAATCGCTCATGCTTTTTTATCTATTAGTTTTACTCATCATACTGAAATATTGACTCAAACCAAGACACAAGAGGAACGTCTCTTTTATATTCGCCAAGCAGCACTGAATAAGTGGGATAAATACAAATTACGCGATTGTTTAAAGCAAGATTTGTTTCATCATCAAGCTAAGATGCCTAATAACTTCTTAGCGACCTTTCCCAAACGTGTTCAAGCGTTAAAAGCAATTGAGATGTTTAAGGATGAGTATCTGTTGGATTATATGAATGTGGAAGAGTTAGGGGTACGTGATGCGGCTGATATGGATGAGAGAGTTGTGGAGAATGCGATTGTGCAAAATGTGAAGAACTTCATTATGATGTTTGGTAAGGATTTTACATTTGTAGGCAATCAATATCACTTGGAGAAATTTGGTAAGGATTATTTTGTGGATTTATTGTTCTATAATCGCGAGTTGATGTGTTTAGTCGCTGTGGAATTGAAACTGGGAGAGTTTAAGCCGATTTATTTGGGACAGTTGCAAACTTATCTGCAAATATTGGATGATGAGGTTCGTAAGCCAAACGAGAATCCGAGTATTGGCATCGTTTTGTGCCAAGATATGGACAAGAGTTATGTAGAGTATGTTATCCAACGTTATGATAGTCCGATGGGAGTGGCTAAGTATCATACATCAGCGGAGATGCCAGAGGAATTACGTCGAGCCTTGCCAGATATAGATTCGCTGAAACGTTTGTTAAGTGAGAATAATGATATTTGATAACTTTACAACCTTCTTGCTACCAATCAACCACCTCCTCATCACCGACTAATGACCGAGTGAAGGAGTTAACGAATGAGCGAATTATCGAATGATCGAATGAAGGAATTAACGAGTGAGCGAATCACTAAACACTAACTCATTAAAACGTTAAACGATGAAATTAGGAATCATGCAACCATATTTTATGCCGTATATCGGTTATTGGCAGTTGATGGCAGCTGTTGATACGTATGTGGTATATGATGATGTGAATTACATTAAAAAAGGCTGGATAAATAGGAATAATATCTTAGTGAATAATGATAAGCAAATGTTTACGATTGCGCTGAATGGAGCAAGTCAAAATAAACTAATCAATGAGATTACGATTGCGGATGATTTTACTAAATTACGCAAAACTATACATATGGCATATCATAAGGCGCCATACTATAATGATGTAATGGCATTATTGGATAAGATATTTTCCTATCAGTCAAATAATTTAGCAGATTTCATTGCGAATAGTATTAAACATGTCTGCCAGTATTTGGGAATCCAGACTAAGATAATAATGTCTTCAGATATTGATAAAGACAACACCTTAAAAGGCCAAGACAAAATTTTAGAAATCTGTAAATTGTTAGATGCTGATACCTATTACAATGCTATAGGTGGTCAAGAATTGTATGACAAAAGTATTTTTGAAAAAGAGAATATAAATTTGTACTTTGTACAATCTAATGTAGTCCCATATCCACAATATGGAAATGAGTTTATTTCAGGATTATCTATGATTGACATTCTAATGTTCAATTCAATAGATAATATACAAAAAATGTTAAAACACTATTCATTGATATAAAATATGAGGAAGAAAATCGTTATTTTTGGTGCTACTGGTTTGATAGGTGCATATACAGCTACCGCACTGAGTGAAAAATATTCTATCATTGCTATTGGTAGAAGACGAAGTGATAATAATTTTTTTTCCGAAAATGGAATTAAGTATTACTCGGTAGATATTACTCAAAAAGAGGCATTTAGCATAATAGAAGAAGATGATATATATGCAGTTATTCACTTGGCTGGCGTAATGCCAGCTGCGATGGAAGGATATCATCCTGAAATATATATAGATTCTGTTATCAAAGGAACATTGAATGTCCTAAATTTTTGCATAGATAAAAAAGTTAATAGAATTATATTTGGTCAATCAAGAGCAGATAGCAATTACTTGATGGGCAAAGAACCTATACCTTCTGATATAGTGAAGAAATTCCCATTGGTTGGTGATCATGCTGTGTATTCTATATGTAAAAATGCTGCTGTGGATTTAATCGAGCATTATTATCATCAGTACGGATTGAAACGATTTGTTTTAAGATTGCCCACAATTTATGCATATCATCCTAATTTATTTTTCTATGTCAATGGAGAAAGAAAATATATGGCATATCGCTTGATTATTGATAAAGCTATTCGTGGAGAGAATGTAGAAATTTGGGGTGATCCTACGAAGGCAAAGGAAATTGTATATGTGAACGATGCAATCCAGGTGATAGATAAAGCACTTCAAGCAAATATAGATGGAGGAATGTATAATGTGGGAAGAGGAATTCCTGTTACTTTGGAAGAACAAATCAAGGGTATAGTAGAAGTTTTTTCTCCAAAATCAAATCCATCAAAAGTGATTTATTGTCCAGAGAAACCTAATGGAAGAGAATATGTTAACGATATTTCAAAGACGATGAATGAATTGGGATATATACCTCAATATGATTATCGTCAATTATTGGAGGCATACAAAAAAGAAATGGAATTACAGCGCTTTAAGTTGTTGTGGGGAGTAGAAAGTGATTATGAAGGAACAAGTACTAAAAATATCAATACCATCAAATAATGTAAAAGAGAGACAGTATATAATTTCTGTCCTTCTTGGGGATGTGTTGAATATCAATTATCGTATAGAAGTAGATGATAAGGCTGATTGTACATCCTTATATTTTGAAGATAAGATATTTATTATTCAAGATCACTTTTGGAATAACAATAAGTCGGAATTGTCTTATTTCCAATTAGAAAATATTCCACCCATTGTTCGTTTTGCATCTTCTAATCATATAAAAGATTTGCCAATAATTTATGGTGTTGATTATTATGAGGAAAATGCTCAAAAAATAATATGTGGTATTGATATTTTTGCATCTGCGTTTTTTTGTCTAACTAGATGGGAGGAGTTTTTACTGGGACGTGAAAAAACAGGAAAATGTGATGAGAGCAAATTGTTATGTGTGAGAAGTAACTGTACGAAAAGAGCCATTGTAAATGAATATCTTGATTGGCTTAAAGTGACTTTTGATAAGATGGGAATTATTTATTCTGCAAATAGTTTTCATAAGATTATGGTTACGCATGATGTTGATAGGTGTTATTTGTCTAGTTTTGCGGTGTTGATAAAAAACTTATTTGGTTTAGCTTTTAAAGATAAACAGTATAGCAAAGCCATTACTTCGTTAAAAAATTATTTGACATATAAGGTTAAGGGTCAATCTCCGTTTGATTGTTATGATGAATTGATGGATTACAGTGATAAACACGGACTTAAAAATTATTTTTATTTTAAAGCTTGTCTCTCGGGGGAATCTGGATGGACATATTCTGTAAGCGAGCCAAAAGTGACAAAATCAATAAAAAATATATTAAGGCGTGGACATTATGTGGGTATACATCCATCTGAGAGCACTTTTGATAATAATTCTCAATTTGTTTGTGAGTATCAACGTTTATGTGCCATAGTGGGAGAAAATGTTATACGTGGAGGACGTAATCATGGGTTGTTTTATAATATGAACACGTTTAATCAGTGGAATAATTTATTTCAATATGATAGTGGATTAGGATACCAATACTATAATGGTTTTAGGTGTGGAATTTGTTATCCATATCATATGTTTGACATAGTGAAACGTGAAAAGATGGATATATTAGAAATTCCATTTATTGCGATGGATAGTGTGGCGATGAGAAATAAATGGACACCAGAGGAAACATTGATAGATGTAAAAGAAACATTTGCTATAGTAAACAAATATCAGGGAACTATTTGTATAAATTGGCATTCCAATTTGATAAATGCAATAGAACGAAAGCACCATAAAGATGTCTATTTTAAGATAGTTAAATATTTAGCAAATTTATTATGAATTCAGATGTATTAGTATCGATTTGTTGTATTACATATAATCATGCACCATACATAAGGCAATGTTTGGATGGTTTCATCATGCAAAAGACAAATTTTAAATATGAGATTTTAATACATGATGATGCATCCACGGATGGAACAGCTGATATTATTCGTGAATATGAAGCAAAATATCCTGACATATTTAAACCTATTTATCAGACTGAAAATCAATATTCAAAAGGTAAAAATATCTCGGCTACCTATAATTGGCCACGTGCGGTAGGTAAATATATAGCTCAATGCGAAGGCGATGATTATTGGACCGATCCGCTGAAACTGCAAAAGCAAGTGGATTTTATGGAGGCGAATCCGGAGTATGTGTTGTGCTGTCATAGATACAAAATATATAATCAAGATGATGGGACTTGGGATAATGATTATGCTTCTCATATTCTAAATTCATATCCTAATGGTTATGTGTTTACCAACAAAGAAAATCTAAATGTAGGTTGGTTTACCAAGACCATGACCCTGTTGATTCGCAATGATGCATTAAAAAACATGCCAAATACAAGAGACTTTAAATATTGGCGTGATTTTCATATGAATTATTATTTGTTAAAGCAAGGGGGCGGATTTTGTTTTCCATTTGATGGTGCGGTATATCGACGCCATGATGGTAGTGTACATTCTTCCAAAAGTTTGATGGACAAGAATAAAATGGCGTATTGTATCGCTCGAGAAGTTTGGGATAGAAATATGGACGATAAAGACTTACTAAGATTAATAATAACTTTGCACCCTACTTTTCTGGAATATTTGCGATACAAAATAGAGAAGCATAATTTTAAAAATTTGTTTAAAGAAATATTGTATTTTTTAAGAATGGATGTAAAAATAAATGGTATAAAAGGAGTTGTTTTTTCTATCCGAAAAATGTTATTATCTTTATGTCGTTTGTTGAAATTAAAATAATCCAATCAAGATAAGATTTATGCAAGAAGAAATTATTGTTTCCATGACGACGTGGAAACCTAGAATGCACAACATACCAATAGTACTAGATACTATTTATGCTCAAACGGTACGGCCAGATAAAATCGTTATTAATTTAGCATACGATGAAATTGTACCTGAGAATATCCAAGAATATATAGAATCTCACCAGATAGAAGTTAATTTTGTACCAAATACAAAGGTATATAAGAAATTTCTTCCTACGTTATTGAAATATCCGGAAGCATGTGTTATAAATATTGATGATGATTGTATTTTTCCACCAAATATGATAGAGGATTTTATGGTGATGCATAAAAAATATCCTCAATTTCCCATAAGTGGAAACAAAGTAGTTCTGTTTGGTTTACAATGCCATTGCGGAAATGCATCCTTAACTAAATACGAGCATTTTGGAGATAATTTAAAAGCCATAGATGAGGATTTAATGCAAAATTGTACAAGTAGTGATATTGTATACACCTATTTAGCTGCTAAAAATAATCATCCGTATATTTGCTCGGAAGGAACTTATTTTGATAATGTTATGCAAGGTTTTTTAGAGCATAGTCCATATACTCGTCAAGTGATTGAGGTAGATAATGGAATAATTAAATCTTTTCAATATTTGGTAAAAAGATTTGGAGAATTACCTATTCAACTTCCTAACTATATTCCAGATGAATATTTGGCTACATTGATTACTCGTCAAATTGAGATAACCTTGCAATCGGTTGCCGAAGAGCAGCGCGTTTTATCAGAAGAAAAGGTTAGATCCTCTCATGCTTATCGTCTCGGAAAGTTTATCCTTAAACCATTTTCTTGCTTGCGAAATGTATTAAAATGTAATAAAAGATAGCCCATGCTCTTTAACTCCTTTGAATAATGAGCGCGCTTTCAGCGCTGTTTAGAGAACGCGCCATGGGTGCTACTGTTTAGGGTTTAGAGGACGGCTTCGCCTACAGTTTAGAGCTTAGAGGCAAGCAGCAGAGCTGCTGGTGTAGAGTGTAGGGCGTAGAGTGTAGAGGCGGGGATTTAAGGCGGGTGACCGCCTTTTTTTGTTTTTTAATAACAAAAATACGGCACGATGTGCCTATAAAAATAATTAAAAATCTAGGGAATATGTTTTTGCTTTTAGTCAAAAGGAATGCGTCCCGCATTGGTGACTAAAACCAAAAATGAAAATATTCGTCGGTTTTTTTGTGATTATATTTGCGTGATTCAAAATAATTCACTACCTTTGCAGAAATTTCATACAATAGTATCTAAAATCATTGAAAAATGGCAGAGATTGAATACAATAGTAGTAATTTGCTTTATCAATTTGAGTCGGAATCAACCGAAGATATTATGCGCCTATTGGCTGAGCAACTCAAAGCACGACGTTTGGAGCGAGGGCTGTCGCGAGAGGCACTGTCGATGATGAGCGGTGTGCCTGTGGCTACTATCGCCAAGTTTGAGCAGAAAGCCACCTTATCGCTCCGTCAATATGTGGCCATTGCCAAAGCATTGGGCTATAGCCAACCGCTCCAAGCCGTAATGGCAGAACCTATCTACCGTACCATGGCAGAATTAGAAATCATCCAAAACAACAAAGGTCGCAAGCATGGACGCAATACATTCCGTAAATAAGTTGCAGGTGTTCTACCGTGACCATCGGGTAGGGACTATCTCTCGCACGCCCGACAACACGCGTTGCACCTTTGAATATGCCCCCGAGTGGCTGGCGCATGGCTTCTCTATTTCGCCACTGCAAATCCCTTTGCGTGCGGATCTATTCATTGCAGAACCTACACCTTTCTATGGTAATTTTGGTATCTTTGAGGATAGCCTACCAGATGGATATGGACGCTTCTTGCTCAATCGTATGCTTCGCCAGCATGGGATCGACGAACTATCCCTCACGCCGCTTCAGCGCTTGGCTATCGTGGGCTCGTCTGGTATGGGAGCACTGCGTTATGAGCCAGAGATGATGCCTGCTGAGCAGTTCCTATTGCCCGAACTCAATACCCTGCAGCAGATGGCACTCGATGTGTTGGCTGAGAAAACCACAGAAGGTGCCGATACCTTGTATCTGAGCAGCGGTAATAGCGGTGGCTGCCGTCCGAAATGCCTGTATCACGATGAGGATGGACAATGGCTGGTGAAGTTCCGACATACCTACGACCCCATGGATATGGGCGTGCAAGAGTATCATTGCAATCAATTAGCACGCCGATGTGGAATTGAGGTACCCGACTTTAAATTGCTCAGTGATAGCTATTTTGCAAGCAAACGCTTTGATATATCTTCAGATGGGCAACCTCTGCATATGGCTACGGCAGCTGCATTGCTCAACGAGAATATCTATCCGCCCAAAACGGATTATAAGGTGCTATTGGCTTTGACGGGTTATATCACGCAGAGTCCCGCGGAGGTGGAGCAGATGTTTAGACGAATGGTCTTCAATGTGTTGATAGGCAACAAGGATGATCATGCCAAGAACTTCTCTTTTGTCCACCTGGATGATGGCTGGCATCTGGCTCCTGCATACGATCTAACCCGCTGTGTACAAGGGTATAATGGTGAACATGCCACTTCGGTAATGGGGCATGGTAAGCCTTCGGAGGCGGATATGATAGCTGCTGCTGAGAGTATTCGCATCTTGCCCACGAGAGCACGTGAGATTATTCGTGAACTACGCACTCTGACGCAGACGCTATAGGCGGGGCAGCGGAGTTGCTGGTGTTTAGAGGACGCGCCAGAGGCGCTACTGTTTAGGGTTTAGTGTTTAGTGAACGCTCGCGGGGCGAGCTACTGTTTAGAGTTTAGAGGCAAGCAGCAGAGCTGCTGGTGTAGAGTGTAGGGCGTAGAGTGTAGAGGCGGGGATTTAAGGCGGGTAACCGCCTTTTTTTGTTTTTTTATAACAAAAATACGGCATCACAGATGCCTATAAAAATAGTTAAAAATCGATGAAACATCTTTTTGTTTTTAGTCAGATGAATGCGTCCCGCATTGGTGACTAAAACAAAAAAAATGGGTAGATAATCAAGAAAATTGTTATTTTGGTTTGCATACTTAAGCAGCGGGCTGCTTCTTATATGCAAAAACAAAATATGATTCATGATTTTTGTATATTTTTGTAGCAAGCGAAGCGAGCGTATTTATGTTAAAGAAAAAATTGAAACAAAAATACGGCACTTGGTGCCTATAAAAATAATTAAAAATATAGGTTAATATTAAAAAAACATTAATGTCAATATTGATGTTGTATTTTTACAGCAGAAACCGACAGAAACTACTTTATTCGGGCTGAAACGGGCAGAAAGTGGCGGAAACCCACAGTGTAGTTGGAGATAGCAGTATCTTTGCAGCAGAAATAATAAAGAACGCGATCAAACCGTCCTAAAGGCAATCACAGTGTTGATGATGAGAATGGGAGTGAGTGTGATAGAGATTGGGGAAAGAAGGTATTAGCAAGTGCTATGAATGAGATAGTAACAACATACTAATCACATAGTAAGAGCATAGTACATATAGCGGTTTTTGCGATAAGGAATGGACAATAAAAATATCGATGATATGGCAAAAGTGAAATGGATTGCCCCAATAGAACATTTTGAGGGGAAATTGCATAGCAAAGACAAAGTGGTTTTTCGTCAGAAAAAAGTGCGAGATGGCAAGGGTAGAATCATAGGTGTGATGGCACAAGAGGCATATGTGGTACATGATCCGCGTGATTGGAAAAAGAATCCTGCTAAGGGGGCTGAGAAAGAAAAATTGGATCGATGGAAAGAAGCATGCGCGCTAACAAAAACTATTTTAGATGACTTGCAGGAACGAGTTAAATGGGAAAAGTGTTGGCAAATGCAATTGAAAAAAGCAGAAGTAGATGCTCCAATAGACCCAAGAACAAAGAAACGAAAAATTTATATCAAGTTTGATTGCTATGTCAGGGCGAAAGTGTGGCGTGGATTGGTGTAGATGTTATGGCTTCTAAAGATAAAACATTGCCTTTAACCTATAATCTGTCACCTTTCGCCTAAAATATTTGCGTATGTCAGAAAAAAGTTGTACCTTTGTCGCCAAATGGCGACGAATAGGGGGTTAGTAGCCCGAGTAGCAATAGGATCACTAGGATCACTAGAAAAAAATTACAAGAAAATATGAAAAAAGCATTAATCACAGGTGTTACAGGACAAGACGGCTCCTATTTGAGCGAGTTCCTGTTGGAGAAAGGCTACGAGGTGCACGGTATCATCCGTCGTAGCTCGGTGGATTATCGTGAGCGCATTGCGCATCTTGAGGGACAACCTCATTTCCATTTGCACTATGGCGACCTGTCGGATTCAATGGGATTGATTCAGGTTATCGGTAAGGTGCGTCCTGATGAGATATACAACCTGGCTGCGCAGAGCCATGTGCAAGTCAGCTTCGACTCGCCTGAGTTCACCGCTGACATCGACGCTACGGGCGTGCTGCGTGTGCTGGAGGCTGTACGCGCCTGCGGGCTGACAGATACATGTCGCATCTATCAAGCATCGACCTCTGAGCTCTATGGTAAGGTGGAAGAGGTGCCACAAAACGAGAACACACCATTCCACCCATATTCGCCATACGCTGTAGCGAAACTCTATGGCTACTGGATTGTGAAAGAGTATCGTGAGGCATACAATATGTTTTGCTGCTCGGGTATCTTGTTCAACCACGAGTCGGAGCGCCGTGGTGAGACCTTTGTGACCCGCAAGATCACCTTGGCGGCTGCACGTATTGCGCAGGGCAAGCAAGATAAGCTCTATCTGGGTAATCTCTCATCGCTGCGCGACTGGGGATATGCAAAGGATTATGTGGAGTGTATGTGGCTGATCTTGCAGCACGAGACCCCAGAGGACTTCGTGATTGCTACGGGTGTGCAGCACTCGGTGCGCGAGTTCTGTGACTTGGCATTCCGCGAGGTAGGTATCACCTTGGAGTTCCGTGGCGAGGATGCTGATGAGAAAGGCGTGTGCGTAGCAGGACCTGAGCATTTGGTAGGCAAGACCTTGGTAGAGGTATCGCCCGACTTCTATCGCCCAACGGATGTGGTGAACTTGTGGGGTGATCCAACGAAGGCAAAGAAGGCATTGGGTTGGAACCCTGCGAAGACCAGCTTCGAGGAGCTGGTGAAGTTGATGGTAAGACACGATATGCAGAAGGTAGCTGCCGACCACGCGGCGGAGCAAGCCCGCGTAAACCTCGCTGAGTATCTCGAGAGGGGCATTGTTAAGTAGTACGCTTCGCTGTAGTACGGGCAAAGCCCTGTAGAGCGCTGACGCTGTAGAGCGCACCGATGGTGCTGTAGTGTCACTACAGTGTAGCGGAAGCGAAACGATTTACAGTGAAACGAAATACAACAAAGGGCTCTTCATGACAAAGTCCGCTCTGTAGTGAGCAATACAAGCGAACTATAATAAAGTGAAGTAAACAAAAGAGATATGCATAGTTTTAGAAAATTACAAGTGTATACAACTGCTAGAGAACTCGTTAAGGCAGTATATGCTTTGTTAGAAACTATGCCTTCAACTGAAAAATTTGCTCTCTCTGATCAATTACGTAGAGCAGTAATATCGGTGCCATCAAATATAGCCGAGGGATTAGGTCGCTCTACTAATAAAGACAAGGGACATTTTATGCAAATAGCTTATGGTTCTCTGATGGAAGTGTTGGCACAATTGGATGTAGCTAATTATATTGGTTATATTTCAGATGAGCAATTTCAACAATTGGAAAAATTGATAGTTGAAGAATCTAAGTTGTTGTCAGGTATGATTAATCACTTGAAATAATAAAAAACTACAGACGTAGTCGTACTCCAGCGTAGCGTACTCCAGCAATGCGTACTACAGTGAGTATTACGAACGCTCTAATTTTATGAATGAACATGAATAAAGAATCCAAAATATACGTAGCAGGACACCGCGGCATGGTGGGCTCAGCCATTGTGCGTGAGCTGACAAAGCAAGGCTACACCAACATCATCACCCGCACCCATGCGGAACTCGACCTCTGCCGCCAAGAGGCAGTAGAGCAGTTCTTCGCTACTGAACAACCTGAGTACGTCTTCCTCGCTGCGGCCAAGGTCGGCGGTATTGTAGCTAACCAATCTGCTCTCGCGGATTTCATGTACGACAACATGATCCTCGAGATGAACGTCATCCACTCTGCTTGGCAAAACGGCTGCAAGAAACTGCTGTTTCTTGGCTCCAGCTGCATCTATCCTCGCTTGGCACCACAACCTATGCCAGAGAGTTGCTTGCTCACGGGTGAGTTGGAGAAGACCAACGAGGCATACGCTTTAGCCAAGATCTCGGGCTTGAAGTACTGTGAGTTCCTCAACCGCCAGTATGGCACCGACTATATCTCCGTCATGCCAACCAATCTATATGGTCCTAACGATAACTACCACCCAGAGCACTCGCACGTGCTGCCTGCGCTGATCCGTCGTTTCCACGAGGCGAAGGAGAGTGGGGCAGAAGTAGTCACCTGCTGGGGCGATGGTAGCCCATTGCGCGAGTTCTTGTACGTGGACGACTTGGCGAACCTCTGCCTGTTCCTGATGAATAACTATTCGGGTAACGAAACGGTGAATGCAGGTACGGGTAAGGAACTGACTATCAAGGCACTGACAGAGATGGTGGCTAAGGTCGTGGGCTACGAAGGCCGCATAGAGTGGGATACCACCCGCCCAAATGGCACCCCTCGCAAACTGCTGGATGTAAGCAAAGCCACTGCGTTGGGCTGGACGTACAAGACGGAGTTGGAAGAAGGCATCCGCTTGGCGTATAAGGATTTCTTGGTAAATCCAATGAGAGCGGAGAGGTAAAATAAATACTTGAGTTATGCGGTTAGATATCTTACTTATTACATACAACCAGGCGCAATATATTGCTCAGGCTTTAGACGGCGTAATGATGCAGCGAGTGAACTCTGATGTAGAGGTGCGTGTGATTGTAGCGGATGATGCTTCTACAGATGATACATTGGCAACTATTCGGTCGTATGAAGCGCAGTCTCCATTTCCATTTGTTTATCTTCCAACAGAGGTAAATATGGGGCATATTAATAATTACAAGCGAGCTTTTGCTGCCTGTACGAGTGATTATGTATGTGTGTTGGAGGGGGATGATTGGTGGACCAGTCCATATCATTTGCAGAATCACGTGATGTGTTTGTCTGAACATCAAGAATGTTCGATGTCAGTAAACAAACTAATCTTCTATTTTCAAGATAAGAAAATATTTTGTTTGCGGGAAAATCTACGTGAAGGTGATATATGTTATGTGAACACTCAAGATCATATTCTTCAAAATAGAGTGGATAATCATTCTGCTTGTTGTTACAGGACTAAATTGTTAAAACAAGTGCCAGATAGTATTTTTGGCGAAACATTTGATGATTGGGTTTTGGGAATCTATATGGCACAATATGGATTTATTGCTCAATTGGGTGTTGCAACATCAGTATATCGTATTCATAGTCACGGAGTGTGGTCTGGATTGGGAATGAATTATCAGAATGAAATGGTATTGAATAATATTGCAAGAGCAGATGAAATCTTCGATGGCATATATCATGATTGGTTTGAAGAGGCTAAGCGAATTGTAATTCAGAGAATTGCTCCTGCTAAAAAACATAAACTACGAGAGTACCTACCAGAATGGTTACTGAACTTGTATCATGGTATAGTACCCCCTATCTTGAGACATAAACTATGAAAAATACATCTCCTCTGTTTTCCATTATTATGGCCAATTATAATAATGGATGTTATATTAGTGAGGCAATTGAATCTGTCTTACAACAAGCATATTCTAATTGGGAACTTATTGTTGTGGATGATTGCTCTACTGATAACTCCCTGTTAGTATGCAATGATTATAAAAATGATAGTCGTATTCATATTTTGCAAAATCACAGAAATAGAGGACTAGGTTATTCTAGATGGTATGGATGCATCGAATCCAAAGGAGAATTAATGGCATATTTGGATGCAGATGATAAATTAGAACCAAATGCATTAGAAACGATGGTAAATGCTCATATTATGCATCCAGAATGGGTGTTGATTGGTTCCAAATATAGAGAATTATGGAATGATAATCAATTAGTTCCATATGCTTATCCTGTAGGTCCACAAAAAGGTGAACTAGATGATTATATTTTAAGTCATCCTAATAGAGTGGTAGCATTTGCCTCTTTCAAAAGAAGCGCATATGTAAAAACTTCTGGTTTTGATGCTACATTAAGACAGGCAGAGGATAAAGATATTTTTTTGAAATTAGAGGAAGTAGGTGATGTGGGTTGTGTAGGTTTTGTTGATGAAAGTTTATATCAATATCGGCAAGATAATACGAATTCTTTGTCATTAGGTAGTATAGAGAAAATAAAAAAATGTGCATATTATCGTTCATTAGTTTACTTACGAGCATATTATAGGCGTTATATGACGAAATCAGTTCATTATATGCAATATAAAGATGAATATGCTAATAAGATATATGATGAGTTAATCGGTTTAGTTCGTAATAGGAGGCATATCATTGAGATTCGGTTAGTGAAGTATATATCTATATATTTGCTAATGAATAAATTTAGTAAGAAATCAATTAAACGTAGCATAAAAATTATTCTAAGAAAATATTAAGTGATACCTCTACCATTAAATATAGAAGATCCATGGGGAATAAATCAACCCTATCATCCTACTGTAGTATATACCCAAGAAGGATTGTTTGGTCATAGGTATTGGATGGCTCAAACACCCTATCCAATAGTAGATAGATTGCCTTACAGAGATCGTTATGAAGTTCCATGTGTGTATTATTCTGATGATGGAATTAAATGGACTCCGATCAATAATCCAATAGATGATCTAACAGAGATAGAAATAGAAAAAAAATGTTATTTCTCAGATCCTCATTTGGTGAAGAAAAACGATACATTAGAATTATATTATCGTTTAATGTGTGAGGATGAGATAAATATTTTATATAAAAGGATTTCTACTAATGGATTAGAATGGTCAGAGCGTATTGTTGTGATAGACTTGCATGAAGCTAATTCGAGAGAGAAGTATGGAAATGATATAATATCTCCTGCTATTACTTGGTCAGCATCTAATGGTTACAGGTGTTGGTATGTCGATGATGTGCATACTAACAAGGATAGGCATGTAAGATTGATACAATCAATAGATGGATTGTTATGGACGACTTCTGTTATTTGTAAATTAGATAATGATGAGACTATTCCATGGCATATAGATGTTCAATATATTGATGGTCGGTATGAAATGTTAGTATTCGATGTGGATAATCAATCCATAGATTGGTTTAAAAGTATAGACGGATACCACTTTAAGTATTTTTGTCACGTTATTCATCCATCTAGAAGAAAATGGGATTTTTATGAAGTCGGATTATATAGAGCTTGTCTTGTTAAATATAATGATGATTATTTAATATATTTTTCAGCACATAATCAAAAAGATAGTTGCATAGGATTGATTATATTCAGAAATGGTAACATACTCATTGTCAGTGGTCAGAGCTCCATTAAAACATTATGTTGGAATATTTATGTTTATTATAAAAAACTAAGAAAATGGGCAAAACAAATGCTATGTCGCAAATAAAACCTATCATATCAGTACTAATGCCAGCATACAATGCGGCTGCTTATATTCGTGAGGCGATTGATAGCATTCTTACTCAAACTTTTACAGATTTTGAGTTTGTTATTATCAATGATGGTTCTACTGATACTACGGAAGAGATAATATTGAGCTATTCAGATGAGAGAATAAAGTACTATGCCAATGAATCTAATATGGGTATTGTAAAAACGCTCAATCGAGGAATAGATCTCTGTCGTGGTAAATACATTGCTCGTATGGATGCGGATGATGTTTCTCTTCCTAATCGCTTGGAGAAACAAGTACATCGTCTAGAGGCTAATCCTCAAATCGTAGCATGTGGTACACTATATGCTATATATGGTGATCAACGGCAAACTCCAGTGGATGTAGCAACGGATGTGCAAGATATTCGATATGATATGGCGATTTATTGTCAGTTTGCTCATTCAACAATGATGATTCGTAAAGATATTTTAGAACAATATAAGTTACGATATCGTGAAGAATATAAATGTGCGGAAGATTATAAACTATGGACCGAACTGCTCCAATATGGCGACATGATAAATATTCCTGAAGTATTAGGCTATATTCGTCAATGTGAGGAAGGAATAAGTATTTCGAATGCAGATAAGCAGAAAAACTTATCAGATATCGTTAGAAAAGACTATCTAAATCAGTTAGGAGTAAGTACTCAAGTTCTATTATCGGATTTATTGAATAAGACCATAAGTGTAGATGTGACAAGAGAAACGCTTCGCGCTTACTATCCGCTTGTTTTACAAGCAAAATCGCATAATTGGTTATATAAGAATTTTAAAACTGCTCTAAAAAAACACTTAAGACATTTGCCTTTGATCAATAAGATTAAAGACATGTCTTGTGAGTGGAAGGAAATTCTTAATTATAAAGATAAATTAGCCATTTTGTTGAAATAGAAACATATGTTCTCAATAATCATTACTTGCTATAACGAAGGTTTGGAACTGCGCAAAGCAGTGGAATCCATACGTAATCAGACATATACTGACTACGAAATAATCGTGGTCAAGGATTTCTCTGATCATGCGGAAACTCTACAAGTGTGTCGTGAGTTAGAGCAAGAAGGAATCCAGGTGTTGTACGCCGAAAAAAATGTGGGTGTTTCCATAACACGCAATATGGGTATTGCTGAAGCAAAAGGGGATTATATATATACTGTAGATGGAGATGATGAGTTACCTGTAGATGCGTTGGAGCATATAGCACGGACTTTTGAGGAAAACCCAAGTGCAGATGTTGTATTTGGTAACTATGAGTTGATAGAAAGTGAGAGTAATCGTGTTGTAGATTGTTCTATTTTAGTGGATAGCAATAATCAGTTGCGAATAGACAAATTTTTTACGTGTCGCATTTTGCCCTATGGGCAAAATGCGACACGTAGGGAAGTTGCTATTCAATATCCACTTGCGATAGCATATTCATTCGGCTGTCAGGACTATGAGTTGCAGATAAGGATGCTGAAAAGTGGTGTAAAATTTGTTCATTCCCCCCATGTGCTGTATCGATGGTATAAGAAACCAACTGGTATCAACTCCTCTCAGCGTAATGCTGAATCGCTTGATATGTGCATGTATGAGCATCGCGATTTCGTGGCACCATATATTGGACACCGCTATTTGTTGCAATTATGTAAACAAAATAGGGATTCAGATAGCTATCGTAAATATTTTGCGCAATATGCTCCGCGTTGGTGTCAATGGGCACGCATATTGCCATTTAGATTAATGACTAAATTTGGAAGATTTGTAAAATGATGATGCAATATCCTAAAATATCGATTATTACTCCAGTCTATAATCGAGTAGGGATGATTGAGCAGACCATCCAGTCGGTAATCAGTCAAGATTATCCTAATCTAGAGTATATCATCATAGATGGCGGTAGCACCGATGGTACCGTGGATGTTATCCGCCAGTATGCGGATGAGTTGGTTAGAGGTGAAAGGTTAGAGGTTAAAGGCTCTGAAAACGGCAACGCCGCTGTCCACGCTTTGCGCTGGCTCTCTGAGCCCGACAACGGTATGTACCACGCAATCATGAAAGGTATGGCAATGGCAACTGGAGAGATTGTTGCATGGCTTAACTCCGACGATATGTACCACACAAATGCGCTGCATATCGTAGGGCAGATCTTTGCTCAACTGCATGAAGTGGAGTGGTTGACAGGTACGCCTACGCTCTATAATGCGGAGGGATTATGCGTTAAAACATTCCCAACTCAATATTGGTCGTGGGAGCGATTTAAGCGTGGTGATTTCCGATGGTTGCAACAGGAGAGTACTTTCTTCCGCAAGTCTTTATTCGACAAGGTGGGGGGACTGAACTTGCAATATCGTCTTGCTGCAGACTTTGAATTGTGGTGCAAAATGTTTCAAGTGTCCAAGTTGTATTCTGTCAACACTATCTTAGGTGGCTTTCGTCAGCATGGGGAACAGTTGTCAATAGAAGGACAGAACCGTTATGAGACGGAAGTACGGACTATTTGTCAAACATATGGTATGCGCAATAAGATTCGTTGTCGCAGGTCGAATAAAGTGCAAAATAGATGGATGAAAAAAAATATTGTACATTATAGTTTTGAAAGAAAAAAGTGGCAATTATGATGCATAAGGTTAAAATATTCTTTTCATATCCTATACTCTTAGTTTTTTGGCTTATTATAAAGAAATCAAAGAAATGGGATTTAATACATGCGGATATTCAGTATTATCTTCATGATTATCCAAATAGAATCGCTAATGTGAAGTATAGAGACTTCGTTTACTTGATGATTGTGGAACGAACATTTCGTAATGTGTTGTATTATCGTTTGAAGAGATGTTCGGTCTTTTTGAGAGGTATCTATCCATCTCAGAACGAACCATTGATTAGCTGCGATTCGGAAATAGGTGGTGGATTGTTTTTTTGTCATGGATTTAGCACAATTGTTGTCGCCAAGGCAATAGGTAAAAATTGTTGGATTAATCAGCAGGTTACAATTGGAGCTACAGATAAAAATGACTATCCTACAATAGGAGACAATGTGCATATATTAGCGGGTGCATTAGTTTTAGGTAATATTCACATTGGCAATAACGCCGTCATTGGAGCAGGGGCCGTAGTAACAAAAGATGTTCCTGATAATTGTCTGGTGGTTGGGAATCCTGCGCGCATTATTCGTCGGGATGGTATAAAAGTAAATGAACCATTATAAGATGAGACTATCAATCATAACTATTAACTACAACAACGCAGAAGGTTTGTACCGTACGATACAGTCTGTGAAATCCCAAACCTTTCGCGACTTTGAGCATATCATTGTGGATGGTGCATCGACGGATGGTAGCGTGGAGATTATCCGCGAGTATGCTGATAATGAGGATATAAGGCCAGAAGGCTATAAGGCTATAAGGCAAGAGAATAGCAAAGCTGATAATCTGTCCTCATTACCTAATCACCTTATCACCTCATCGCCTATTACATGGATTTCCGAAAAAGATAGGGGTGTCTATGATGCTCAGAACAAAGGCATCCGCCTTGCGCACGGGGAATACTGCTACTTCCTGAATGCTGGCGATACGTTCTGCAATGAACACGTATTAGAGTTAATATTCAAGCCTCTAACCTTTAACCTCTCACCTTTAACCTCTACCCCCGATATCCTCTACGGCAACGAAATCATCGTTGACGGCAATGGTCAACGCGTCGGCATCGCCCGCGGAGTTGCTAATCCGAGTTTCGTGGACTTGTACAACAGCTGCATGAAGCATCAAGCCTCCTTTGTCCGTCGCAGTCTATTTGACAAATACGGCATGTACGATGCCGATATGCGCATTTGTTCGGATTTCGATTGGTTCTTTCGTGTGATTGCTTTTCACAATGAGGTGACGTTGCACTATAAAGATGTAGATATTGCCTATTTTGAGAATACGGGTTTGAGTTACCACAGCCCCGAATTCTGCGCGAAGGAGCGCCAGCAGATTTTGGATCGCTATATGAGCAAGCGCATGCAACGAGATTATCTGCTATTGGGTAGATATCCAAGATTGAGCAGAGTGGGGGATAGTAAGATGGTGAAGTTATTATTACGAATAGCTAATAGATTATTGAAATAATTATGATTCCAAAAATAATCCACTACTGTTGGTTCGGTCCCAAGCCATTTTCAAGGACGGTACGTAAGTGCATAGCTACATGGCATAAACATTTGTCGGATTATGAGTTTTGCCTATGGAACGAGGAAACTTGTGCTACTTATGCGGCTGAGCATAATTTACCTAATCCAATGGGACATTCCTTTGTGAAAGGTGCTTATGCTGCTAAGAAATATGCTTTTGTAGCCGACTATGTGCGTTTTTGGGCACTATATCATTGCGGTGGAGTGTATTTAGATACGGATATGTATCTGATACGCAATATGGATGATTTGTTGGATGCGGAGTTCTTTGCAGCATGGGAAAATACAACAATGAATATCGTTTCTTGTGGCGTGTTGGGAGCGTCTCAAGAATGTGCGTGTATAGAACAAATCTTGGCAAAATATGATATATTGATATTTGATGCTAATTATTTGGATCAGTTTATAGTTCCACGCATCATTACTCCTATTGTATTGGGAGATCATACTGCTAAAATATATCCATATGACTACTTTTATTCGTTTCCATTCTCTAAACGTATGGAAAAGGATTTTTTGAAGTACAAATCAGTGAATTCATATGCTTTGCACCTATGGGATATAAGTTGGTATCCTTGGTATAAGAAGATTATTCGTCAAATTGTAATAGAAATCAAAAAGATACTGCATGCATAAATTACTACACATATTACATGCGTTAAAACTATGGGGCTTATACCTATTGGTACACAAAAATATTCGTTTCGTAGCTGATATGATGCGATGGGCTGACTGGAAACAATGTCCGTATAGTTCATCATATTGGACGTTTGTATTTTTGATGGCAGAGTACAAGGAGTTCCGTAATATTTGTTATTATCGCATGGGGAAAGCGCAATATTTTTTGCGTTGGATATGTTCTCCGTTAGATAGTTTGTATATTCATTGTAAAGATATTGGTGGTGGCTTTCTGATTCAGCATGGATTTGCAACGATTATTACTGCGGAACGAATTGGAAAGAATGCAAAGATTTTCCAACAAGTAACTATAGGGTATAATGAGGATAAACTACCGATTTTGGGAGATGATGTAGAAGTGTGTTGCGGTGCCAAGGTTATTGGTGGAGTTACTATCGGCAATAATGTTACGATTGGAGCTCAAGCATTGGTGGTAAAAGATGTAGAAGATAATGTAGTTGTAGGTGGAGTGCCTGCAAGAGTATTGAAAACAAAATAGTTTATGCGCTTTGAGTTAATACCTGGGCTTTCAATTTCTGGACAGATATGGATGCAAGTTTTTATAACTTGTACCCTTATCTATATGCTTTGGAAGTATCGTAAGGATACCATTTCGCTGCTCTTTATTCTTTTATCTTGGCCTCGTGTATTCATTTTTTATGGTAAAACAATAGAAAATATGTATAAGATGGCTATGCTATTATTGAGTATCTATTTCTTTTATCAATTATATACATATAGAACCTATCAAAAGCGAGAACGATGGCTGCTGATTACTTTTGCGTTATTTTCCATTCAGTTTATAGTGTCGGTGTTTGTATATACGCAAAACACAATTACGATTGTGCTGAGCCAATATTCGCGATATGTGGAGATTCTATTGCTTTATTTCATTGTTAAATATATCATATATAACGGCAAAGGAGAGCGATTGTTAGCGTTATTTTATGATATTGGCTTGATGCAGATTATCATATCTGTATTTAAGATGTTTGTTATTGGCTGGCAGATGGAGGGGTTAGTAGGATCATTCACAGTCATTGGTGGTGCACAAGGAACAACTATCCCGATTCTTTGGTTTATCAATCTATGGTATTATAGAAAAGGACAATTAGGTAAGTGGGATTGGTTATATGTATTAGGTTTACTATTAGTCGGATTTACTACGGGCAAACGAGCGGTGATGTTTATTCTTCCAGTAGTAGTAGCCGCTTTCATGATATATGTACCCAAATTACGTTTGAAAGGTTCTACTATTGCTATAACTATATTGCTTGTTCCTTTATTGTTATATTGTGGAGTACGTTTAACTCCAACGTTGAATCCAGAACATAAGATATGGGGTAGTTTTGATTGGGAATATGCGATGGGATATGCAGAAACCTATCAGTTTGGAAAAGAAGGATTGCAGGGGCAATCCGATGCCATAGCACAAGCAGATGAGCATATACAATATGCGGGTGGGGCTATCATAGCTCAAAAAAATCAGTACATAGAAGCCGAGGGGCGTGGAGGTGCTACTATTGCTATGTTGCGTTTATTGATAGGAGACCATGAGACCATCGACCAAGATTGGTGGGGATTGGGATTTAATAGTATGTATAGTACTGATTATGAGGAATTTGACAAACTGCCATTGACAATACATGTCAATCATAAGGGTTCTGCCACTGGTGTATTTCAAAGTTATGTGACTACGGGATTATTAGGAGCATTATGCACAATATTATTTAGTTTTGCATTTTTGTTCTATTGCAGGCATAAACGTATCAAATATGTGCTTCTAACCATATGTGCATGGGAGTATTTTATGTACACAGGATTCATATTCCGCACTCCAGTATTTATGGCTATATTATTTACTGTGATACATAGTGTGAATTATGAACGGCTGATGGCGAACACCTATCGTCGTCAGATGAGTCATAGTTCAATTAAACCTCTACCAGATAATTCAATATGTCTGGAATAACCCAAAGCAATCTATAGAATTATGCAACTCAGCATCATCATACCAGTATATAATGTAGAGCAATATCTACAATGTTGCGTTCAATCTGTAATCACGCAGACATATCAAGATTTGCAAGTGATTCTTGTAAATGATGGTAGTACAGATTCGTCTAGCGTATTATGCGATCAACTGGCGCAGCAGGATAGTCATATACAAGTTGTGCATAAAGAGAACGGTGGTCTCAGCGATGCCCGTAATGCGGGACTAAAGGTAGCAACCGGAAACTATGTCGCTTTCTTGGATAGCGATGATGTGTATCTGCTGAATGATGGATTGGAGCAACTGATGGCTTTAGCGCACGCAGAGCAACCAGATGTGTTGCTCTTTCAAGCGGTGGATGTATATGCTCATCATCAAACCGTACGCAAAGCGTATGATGTGGAGTATATGGCGACTCATACTGGAGCAGAAGTGTTTGCGCAGTTGGTTCGAACGCAGTCATTTAATATGAGCGCGTGTTTCCAATTGATTCGACGTGATTTGTTGGAGCAATATCAAATATATTTTCAGAAGGGACTGCTGAGTGAAGATGTAGATTGGAGTTTGCGCCTATGGCGACATGTAAGCAATGTGCGTGCTATTAATCTGCCATTATACGGCTATCAACATCGCGAGGGCAGTATCAGCACTACATATACCATACGCTACTTACGTTCGTATGAGCATATTTTTGCTAAGTTTGTGCATCTATATAATGATAGAGTAGTGGATGCTACTACCGAATTGTATTGGCAAACGGTAATGGGGTATTTGGCGCAGATGTACACCAATTGTTTATATAATTATGGACAACTTTCTATCCAAGAAAGAAAAGATAGTTATCACATATTGAAGGACTATTCGTCCTTGTTAAACCATAGTATATCTATAAAGTCAAATAGAGTGGTGGCAATGAAACGTTGGATAGGGTTTCGGTTGACAGTATGGGTGTTTATGCAGTATGGAAATATTCGAAGAAAATTAAAATAATAAAAGATGATGCGAACTTTTTGGATGATATTGTATTATGGCTTTGCCAGGCATTTGCCTAAGTCTACAGTACCGATAATAGGAGCAATAGCCAAAGCATTGCGTCGTTGTTGTGCAAAACATTTATTTGCACAATGTGGAGAAAGACTGAATCTTGAACAAGGAGCATATTTTGGCAATGGAAGTAAAATTTCTGTTGGATATAAAGTTAGTATAGGGAAAAATTTCTGTTCTCATAATCGTATTATCACGATGAAAGATCATATCATGATGGGTGAAGATGTTTTGTTTCAAGGAGGAGGGCATTCTTATGACAATCCAGATGAGTTAATCGGGGCAAGTTCAAACTACCCTGATTCACCATTGGAGATAGAAACCGATGTTTGGATTGGAGCCAGGGCGATTGTTTTGCCAGGGTGTAAACGCATTGGAGCACATAGTATTATAGGTGCAGGAGCTGTGGTGACAAAAGATGTACCTGATTATTCCATCGTAGGAGGTAATCCTGCCAAAGTGATTCGTATGAGAAAATGAATTGTTAATATGAAAATTTTAGAAGTTAGCCGATACAAGTCGAATTTCGCCGACCACCAGCTCCCATTCGTTACAGAACAGGGTGAGTCATTGCGTGCATTAGGCTGCGAAGTGGAGTATTTCTTAGTTCGGGGCAATTATTTGCGTGCCGTGAAAGCACTCAAGCAAAAAATACGTGCGTGTCAGCCCGATATCGTACATGCACATTTTGGGCTTTCTGCCATCACAGCAGAACTGCAGTCGATCGTACCTGTGGTAACCACCTTTCATAACGGTGAGACACTGAACTGGCATGTCAACCTATTGACATCACTTTTCTCCTTGCGGGCAAAGCATGTGGTGTATGTGGCACAACACATTCATGATTTAGTATATTTCAAAGCCAAAAAATTCTCCATCATCCCTTGTGGTGTGAATATGGATGATTGTCATATCATGGATCAAGCTGCTGCTCGCCAGCAATTAGGCTTTGAAGATGGTGTCAAATACATTCTTTTTGGCGGTGGATTTAGTAATTTACGCAAAAATTACGCAATCCTCCGTGATGCCGTTGAGCGCATTGAGCAAGCATCATGGGTTCCTGTAGAGGGTGGGGAACGATGTGGCAATATTGTATGTTTAGAGATGAAAGGATTGAGCCGTGCTGAATGTGTGTTGCGAATGAATGCGTGCGATCTATTTGCTCTGCCTTCTCACTCCGAAGGTTCGCCACAAACTCTCAAAGAAGCAATGGCATGCAATTGCCCAATCCTTGCGACGGACATAGCTGATGTGAGCACTTTGCTAGGTGATTTGTCTGGACATTATATCTTGCGCAATCCACGCAAGACCCACGAACGCTGGGATGCGGATGAAAAGAGCCTTGATGAGATGGTAGTATTGCTGCAAGAAGCATTACACTTTAAGGAACGCACCAATGGTCGCGAACGCATTATTGAGATGGGACTCAGCAACACCCAAGTCGCTGAGCGATTGATGGCGATATATGAATCGATAGTGTGATTTTCAAGAAAATTTCTATTTTTGTGCAGTTTAGACAAGGAAAATTTCTATTTTTGTGCAGTTTAGACAATGGAAATTTCTATTTTTGTGCAGTTTAGTTTGCATATATCAAAGATTTTCAGTAACTTTGCGGCGATTTTTAGATAGATATATCTTATGAAGGACTTAAAACGAATCTTATCGAACCAAAAAGCAGAGTTGGAAACAATTGATTTGGGCACGTTATGTACCCGAAAAGAAGAACAGGAGATTCAACTTAATAGCAAACTGGCTCAGATAGTAATTGGCGTACGACGTAGTGGAAAATCTACATTGTGCCAAAAAGTTCTCTTGCAAAGTGGCGTACATTTCGCTTATGTAAATTTCGATGACGAACGCTTACAACGAGTGTCTGCAGAAGATTTAGATGATATATTGCAAGAACTCTATGCTATCTATGGGGCATTCACACATCTATTCCTAGATGAGGTACAAAATGTCAGTGGTTGGTACTTGTTTGTGAATAGATTGCTTCGACAAGGGGTTAAATTGATACTTACGGGTAGTAATGCGAATTTACTTAGTGGAGAACTAAGTACGCATCTGACAGGGCGCTATCATCAAATAGAACTATATCCATTTTCATTTGCAGAATATTGTGCTATCAAGGGGGTGGATATAAATACTGCTACTACCTTAGCATATGGGCTTCGCGATCATGCATTGGACGAGTATATTATGTCTGGTGGTTTCCCCGAATTAATAACCTCGCCTGAGATTAACAAACGTAACTATCTATTCTCATTGCGTGAGGCGATTATCAAAAAGGATATATGTCATCGATATAAGGTTCGCTATCAGCAAACATTGTCGGACTTGGCTAATCGCTTGCTAGATTGGTTTTGCCAAGAAAAATCATTCAACGATATTGCGGAAGAGTTGGGCATCAAGTCGGTGCATACTGTAAAGAACTATATCACCTATCTACAAAATGCATATTTGCTCTGTCTTATTCCTAAGTTTTCGCTCAAGAGCAGTGAGCGTAATTCGGGGCGCAAATTATATGCCGTGGATAATGCTTTTATCTCGCAACATGAAAATGCTTTGTTGACAGAAAGTTTTGGCTTGCGTTTGGAGAATGTGGTAGCAGTAGAACTGCTGCGACGTCTGCATTCGGAGTACGAACAACTTTATTATCTGCGTAAGGTGCAGGATTTTGAAGTGGATTTTGTAGTGGTAGAATCCTCGCATGTGCGCGAACTGATACAAGTGACATATGACTTTATAGATCCATCCACTAAATTGTATAACAGAGAAATTAATGGTTTGCTAAAAGGTTCAAAATTAACAAATTGTAATAACATGACACTTATCATGATGCGTGGCGAAGAACGAGATATTGAAGTGAATGGAAAAATAATTCATTGCGTTTTAGCAGCAGATTGGCTATTGCAACGTAAAGATTGAAAAGTGTAATAAAAGGCTATGGGTGTAGGGTGTAGAGTGTAGGGTGTAGAGTGTAGGGTGTAGAGTGTAGAGTGTAGGGTGTAGAGTGTAGGGTGTAGAGTGCAGGGTGTAGGGCGTAGGGTGTAGAGTGTAGGGTGTAGAGTGTAGGGTGTAAAGTGTAGGGTGTAGAGTGTAGAGTGTAGGGTGTAAAGTGTAGAGTGTAGAGTGTAGGGTGTAGGGTGTAGGGTGTAGAGGCGAGGTAACGACCTTAAGGAGGGTATCTCAAGGATAAAAAGAGAAAAAATATTATCTTTTATGCGAAAAATTTGCATATAAGAGAAAAAATATTTACCTTTGCAGCGAAATTGATATATACAGAACCATGCTGACTAAAGATAATATACAAGGATTATCCAATGCAGAGATTATTCAGTCTCTAGGAGCACAGTACAAAACTTACAGACTATGCGCTGAATTGACACAAAAAGAAGTGGCAGAAAAGGCAGGTGTTAGTCTCATTACGTTGCGTGCATTCGAAAATGGCAAAGCTGTAAATATCACCATGGGAAACCTGTTGGCACTACTGCGTGTGATCGAACAATTAGAGGGGATAACTGAGATTCTACCAGAAATACCTATCTCGCCATACCAACTGCTGAAACTGCAATCGAAACAGAAAAAAAGAATCAGACATGGAAAATAATCTGGTAAAAGTACTGTTGTGGGGACAAGAAGTAGGAGTGATGTATTGGGATGCTTCCGCAAACAGAGCTATATTTGAATATAGCCCAGATTTTTTGCGTACAGGTGTAGATGTAGCACCATTGACATGTTCCATCCAATCCATAGCCGCAAAGAAACCCATCTTGGGAAATAAAGAGAAACTTTACCAAGGACTTCCTCCTTTTATCGCAGACTCTCTGCCCGATAGATGGGGTAATCGCGTGTTTGAGTATTGGGCGAAAATGAGAGGAATCAAGAGTAGCGACATCACCCCTGTGGATAAATTATCGTTTATTGGTAGTCGTGGTATGGGCGCATTGCAGTTTGAACCTGCAGTAGAATTGCAGGACGATACCAAGGATATACAAATACACGAATTATATGCCTTGGCGCAGCGTATCTTTGATGAACGTGCAGAAGTGTCGGTATTACCCGAAGAATCAATGACCATGCAACGTTTGTATGCAGTGGGCACTTCGGCTGGAGGACAACACCCCAAAGCTATCTTGGCAATACATACGCAAACAGGTGAGATACGCTCTGGACAATTGGATTGGCCTAAGGAATATAAATACTATATCCTGAAATTTGCAGAAAATACGGATTTCCCACATACGCAAGTAGAAATGGCTTACTACAATATGGCCATAGCTATGGGAGTGAATATGATGCCATCGCAATTGAAATGGATAGATGGACAATGCCACTTTTTGACTGAACGTTACGACCGCCAAAATGGCGAACGAATTCACATCCAAACATTAGCTGCAATGAGCGAAACAGCATGCTCGTATGAGGACCTAATGACCGTAGCAAGACGATTGGGCGTTTCGCAAATGGAGCAAGAGCAATTATTCAGGCGTATGGTGATGAATGTCTTGGGAGGTAATGTGGATGATCATTCTAAGAACTTTGCATTTATGCTGCCACGGAACGGAGGATGGCAAATCACACCAGCATACGATGTTACGTTTACTGTCGATATGAAGGCTATGCCATACACAAACTACCATCAACTATCGATGCGTGGTAAGGTGGCTAATATCACAGAAGAAGATCTGTTGGTGTTTGCCAAGGAAAATTCGATAAAAAATGCAGCTAGTATCATAGACGATGTGGCAAACGTGCTTTCTGCTTGCTGGACATATCTTATGGATGCAGGCGTTAGCAGGTATTGGGCAGATAAGATAGAAGCATATATTTCAGAACTGCTGCCTGAGAGATATCGGACGAAGTTGTTGCATCATGTACCAACGATGGTGCGTGAGTATAGATCTGAGAATGGTGTGCTACTACAAGATATTTCATTGCACGAAACACGTAATGGTGAATTGATGTTGACTGCCATTGTAGATGAGAAAGAAAAACGACATCTTTTGGACAAAAAATCGAAAACATTTCAAGAAATTCAACAAAAAGGTTGGATACATCTTAGTAAAGATGACCTGCTGAAATATATATTGGAAACGCTTAAATTATGACACAACTCCTAATATACCCCGAAATAGACCCACAGCAATGGCAAGCGCTCATTGACCGCTCGCCCTATGCCACGTGGTTCCAAACCAAGGAGGCGTATGAGTTCTATGCGGCTAATCCAGAAGAGATGACACCGTTTGCCATAGGTGTGGAAGCCTCTCCTAAATCCTCCCCTAAAGGGAAGGACTTTTATGAGCCTACCCCTAACCCCTTCAATCAGCCTATCCTAAATCCTTCCCTAAAAGAGCCTACCTCTAACTCCTCCCTAAAGGGAAGAGAATACAATAGTTTTGCGAAGGTTTTTGGTGCGCATACGGCGGATAGTACACAGTATGGTTTGTTGAAGGAGAATGCGGTGAATAATCGCAAAAATCCCACAGAGGCAGAGTCTGTGCTATGGGATATGTTGAAGGGAAATAAGTTAGGAGCACATTTCCGTCGTCAACATATTATATTAGGCTATATAGTAGATTTTATTTGTTTGGATAAGGGTTTGATAATAGAGTTGGATGGTGGATATCATAATGATCCTCGACAGAAGGAATATGATGAGGCACGTACAGCGCATTTACATCGTTTGGGCTATATAGAATTCCGTTTCAAAAACGAAGAATTGCTCTGCAATCCCGATGCTGTTATCCAAAAGATAAAAGATACATTAAAATCCTTACCTAGTATTAACTCCCTTCCCTTTAGGGAGGGGTTAGGGGGGGGCTCTACACTCCCTTCCCTTCAGGGAAGGGCAGGGAATAGGCTGGTAGGCGTGATAGTTGGCTACATCACGCGTGAGCGCAATGCAATCAAGCAGTTCTTCACTCGCCGTGCGATTATCATCGGCGGACCATTGCTCGCAGAGGATATCAGCGACGAAGCGCTGAGTGCGCTGCTAAGTGCAGTGAAAAATCTGCCTATCCTAAATCCTTCCCTAAAAGGAAGGACTTTAGATTCTACGAAACAATCCCCCTTCCCTTCAGGGAAGGCTGGGGTAGGCTTACCGATCTATATTGAAACTCGCAACTTCCACGACTACAGTCGTTGGAAGAAGGTGTTTCAAAATGCCGGCTTCGCCTACCAGCCACACTATGATATTCATGTGCATTGCACTGCTACGCACACCATGACCGAGCAACGTGTCCGTCAAGTGAAGAAGGCATTAAAGAATGGGGTAGAGATTGTATTAGCAACATCCGAACAAGAAATACGCGATTGGTACCAGATACTCAGCCGACTCTATCGCACCAAGGTGCGTACACCGCTATGGAGCGAAGCGTTTTTCTTGCACTTCTATCGCAGTGGAGTAGGAAAGTACCTACTGGTAAAGTACCAAGATAAAGTCATTGGCGGAATGATGTGCCCAATCCTCAATAACAAAGCCATATACGAGTGGTATGTATGTGGACTGGATGAGGAGTATCGCGAACTGTATCCATCAGTGATGGCCACCTATGCCGCCATCGAATATGCCAAGAGTAACAACTTGCCCCTCTTTGATTTTATGGGAGCTGGCAAACCCAATGTGCCTTATGGTGTGCGCGACTTTAAGATGGAATTTGGCGGCGAATTGGTGGAGCACGGGCAATTCCTTTGTGTTCGCAAACCGCTGCTATATGAGATTGGGAAATTTGGGGTGAAGTGGATGAAATGGTGTAGGGTGTAGGGTGTAGAGTGTAGAGTGTAGGGTGTAGGGCGTAGAGTGTAGGGTGTAGGGTGTAGGGCGTAGAGTGTAGGGTGTAGAGTGTAGAGTGTAGGGTGTAGAGTGTAGAGTGTAGGGTGTAGAGTGTAGGGTGTAGAGTGTAGAGTGTAGGGTGTAGAGTGTAGAGTGTTTAATGAGATAGATAATTGATTATGAATAAGTATTCGTATAAAAACTTGAATGTGTATCAAGATGCAAAGAGTTTAGTGGTTGATGTGTATAAACTGCTGAAACTGTTTCCAATAGAAGAAAAATATGCCTTATGTGACCAGATTCGTCGTGCTGTAATCTCTATAACATCTAATATAGCAGAGGGTATGAATCGTATGTCTGACAAAGAAAAAGCACACTTCCTTGGATTTGCATACGCATCTATGATGGAAGTGGACAGCCAATTAGATGTCTCTGTGGATTTAGGATATATAACCAAAGAACAATATAATACAATTGAAGAAAAGGTTGATGGTATAGCAAGACAACTTTCTGCTTTACGATCAAAATACAAAGAATAACAAATAGCGTAGTGTGTAAAGCGTAGAAACTAACCACTGCCTCTACACTCTACGCTCTACGCTTAAAGAAAATAAACAAAATACTTGCAAAATCCATGAAAAAGTGCTCACTTTGCTTGCATATGTGCATTTTTTGTAGTACCTTTGCAGCGAAAATACAAAACATAACTTTGTTTTGTCAGGATAATGCAAAGTTTAACTTTAGATTGTCATTATAATTAACCAAGATGAATGAGTTTGTACGAATACAGAAAGTTGCTGATGCACAAGAAGATAGTGTATTTCTGTGGGGAGCTAGACAAGTCGGAAAAAGTACGCTAATTAAAAATCTTTATCCTGATGCTAAGATTTATGATCTGTTAAAGAGCGATGAATATACTCGCTTGTTACGTCGTCCGCAATTACTACGTGAAGAACTGCTCTCTTTTGGACAAGAGACTTTAGTTGTTATAGATGAAATACAAAAGATACCTCAGCTGTTAGACGAAGTTCATTGGTTGATTGTTAATTGTGGTATACGATTTATCTTGTGTGGGTCAAGCGCACGTAAACTCAAGCGTATAGGTACCAATCTTTTAGGAGGGCGTGCTATGTCTGTGAAATTGTATCCTTTTGTAAGCGCAGAGATTCCAGATTTTGATATCATACGTGCTATCAATCATGGTATGCTTCCACGTCATTATTTAGCTATTAATCCCCAAAAACGTTTAGAGGCGTATATCGGTACATACCTTAAAGAAGAGATTCAAGACGAGGCTGTGGTTCGTCAGTTGGCATCGTTTAATCGTTTCTTAGATATTGCGGCACAATGTAATGGAGAAATAATCAATTATAGTAATATTGCGCAGGACTGTGGTGTTAGTGCAGTGACTGTAAAGGAGTACTTTACAATATTACAGCAGACATTGATAGGGTATATGATACCTGCGTTTACGCGTTCTAAAAAGCGCCGAGCTATTACTGCTCCACGTTTCTACTATTTTGATGTAGGGGTGGCTAATCATTTGCTCCATCGTTTCAATATGCAGCCAGGTTCTGTGGATTTTGGTCACGCTTTTGAACATTTTTTAATACAGGAATTGGTGGCATATTTGGGCTACTCAGAGAGCAACGAACAATTGAGTTATTGGCGTACAGCTAGCGGATATGAAGTTGATGCTGTGATAGGTGACGGACGTGTAGCAATAGAGTTTAAAAGTACGGATGAGGTACAGTCAAAACACACGAAAGGACTAAAAGCGTTTGCTGAAGAGTATGCTAATGCTCGTTTGATAGTTGTTTCTATGGATCGCAATTCGCGTATGTTGAATGGAGTGGAGGTACTACCTGCTATGGAATTTCTCAAATTGCTTTGGGAAGGAAAAATTTGTTAATCATCTCAGATACTTGCATAATCCCATAAAAAGTAGTACCTATACAGCGAAAATCGCGAAAATGTGTATTGCAAACCGCTGCTATATGAGATTGGGAAATTTGGGGTGAAAATATCAAAAAGAAAAATCTAAAATAATATACATTATGAGAATATTAGTTTATTTAGGACATCCTGCGCACTTTTATTTGTATAAAAATGCAATTACTAATTGGCGTGAGCATGGACATAAAGTAGAGATTCTTATCAAAAAGAAAGATATCTTGCAACAACTATTGGATAATCAGGGATGGGAATATCATAATATATTAGCAGAGGGACGCAAAAGCAACAAGATAGGTATGGCCATGGGGGTCTTGAAACGAACAGTACGACAAGCACAATTTTGTGCTACATTCAAGCCCGATATCATGACTGGAACAAGTGTAGAAAATTCCATCATTGGTCCATTAACTGGAATACCTGTAGTCAATTGCAATGAAGATGATGCTTCGGTAGTACCATTTTATGCTAAGTTGTCTTATCCAGGTGCTAATGCCATATTGAATCCGATTGTATGCAATAGTGGAAAATGGAATGAAAAGGCAACCAAATATCCATCTTATCAAGAGTTAGCATATCTTCATCCTAATCACTTTACGGCGGATAAAGCGGTGGTTGAGGGGTATGGGATTGATACAACAAAACCATATTTTGTAATGCGATTTGCATCGCTGAAAGCACATCATGATGATGGAGTAAAAGGTATTAATACTGAGATTGCGCAGCGATTGATAGATATACTTTCGCCACACGGACAGATATATATCACTTCAGAGCGCGAATTAGAACCACAGTTTGAACCATATCGTATCCGCATCAATCCGCTGGATATGCACCACGTGATGGCCTATGCATCGCTTTATTTAGGGGATAGCCAGACGATGGCAGCAGAAGCGGGAGTATTAGGTGTGCCATTTGTCCGATTCAACGATTTTGTGGGTAGGATAGGGTATCTACAAGAATTAGAAGATACTTATCAACTCGGCTACGGAGTACATGCTACACCGCTAACTACGGATAGCACCATCCGCAGGGTAGATGGTAGCATACAGCCAAGTGGAACACAAGCATTATATGATGCGGTTGAACAACTCGTGGCGATGGATGCGGACGAACGTAAGACTGTCTTCACCGCTCGCCGCGAAAAGATGCTCAGCGAGAAGATTGATTATGCAAAATTTCTCACTTGGTTCATTGAGAACTATCCTAATAGCCAACAGCAAACACGAGATAATCAAGAGAATACAGCCTTCTGGGAGCAGTTTAAGTAGATTCTCTATAACAAAAATACGGCATCTTTGATGCCTATAAAAATAATTAAAAATCAAGGAAACATATTTTTGTTTTTAGTCCAAAGAATGCGTCCCGCATTGGTGACTAAAACAAAAAATGGGTAGATAATCAAAAAAATTGTTATTTTGGTTTGCATACTAAAGCAGCGGGCTGCTTCTTATATGCAACGACAAAATATAATACCAGATTTTTGTATATTTTTATAGCGAGTGTAACGAAGCGTATTTATGTTAAAAAATTAAAACATATAACCAAGTGGGCTAATATGGACTTTACTCTAAGCAAATACCAACAACTCTTGGTTGCATTACAGCAGCAAGGATACCAATTCATCACCTTTGAGCAGTATTGCGACTGTCGAGATAGAGGAGAAGCATTACCAGAGAGGTACATAATCATGCGACATGATGTGGAAGCATTACCTGAGAATAGCTATGCTTTTGCGCACATAGAGTATGAGATTGGTATTCAATCAAGCTATTATTTTCGTGTGGTCAAGGCGAGCAATCAGCCAGAATACATCCAACAAATAGCCTCCCTAGGGCATGAAATAGGTTATCACTACGAAGATATGGCGATATGCAATGGAAATGTAGAAAAAGCGTACTCGCACTTTCAAGAACAATTGCAATATTTCCGCCAATTCTATCCCGTGCGTACCATCTGCATGCACGGCGCACCTACCAGTAAATGGGATGGACGTGAACTATGGAAACACTATAACTATCAATCGCTGGGCATAATCGGCGAACCATACTTCGACGTAGATTTCAGTGATGTGTTCTACCTGACCGATACAGGTCGCTGCTGGGATGGGTTCAACGTGTCAGTTCGCGATAAGATTCCTACCTATCAAGATCAATGGATAGAACAGGGACTAGTATATCATACCACAGATGACCTTATCCATGCACTCAATCGAGGACAACTACCTAAGCATATTATGATAACTACCCACCCGCAACGGTGGGCTGATAACATCATGGCATGGAGCAAGGAACTGCTCATGCAATCGCTGAAGAATATCGTTAAAAGATTATTGATTATAGCGCAAAAGTAGCACAAGTTTGCTTATAACGTTAGCAGAATATCTACAATACGTTCGGCTGTGTGACCATCCCAAAGTGCAGGGATAGCTCCTTTTTTCCATTGACCGCTGAAGAGCAAATCCAGTGCAGGCTTCACTGCCGCAGGATTGGTGCCTATTAGCTCATTGGTGCCTACGGTGCAAGTCTCAGGACGTTCGGTATTGTCGCGCAAAGTGATACATGGTACCCCCATCACGGTAGTCTCTTCGGTGATACCTCCAGAGTCGGTCACTACAGCTTTAGCACGCTCTACCATATAGTTGAACTCAAGATATCCCATTGGTTCTACAATATGCAGATTAGGGAATAACTGACGCAAGGTAGCTTCATCGCCCCATAGATTATAAAATATTTTGGCAGTACGTGGGTGGATAGGGAAGATGATTGGCAAGCCATGTACATTGGTGATAATCTGCTCCATGAGCGTTTTGAGATGCACTTCTTCATCTACATTAGCAGGACGGTGCATGGTCATCATGATATATTGTCCCTCTGTGAGTTGTAATTCGTCGAATACTGCGGGGCGGCGGAATCGGTTACGATTAGCCAGTAGCGTATCAATCATCACATTGCCTACATACCATACGCGTTGTGAGATACGTTGGAAAGCATACTGTTCCTCTTGCAGCGCGGGCAATTGGTAATTGGCAATCGGTGATGGGCTATTGACAAGCGTAGCTCCAGACATCAGTAGATTCTTGTTGGCAATCTCCGAGGTGGTGAACATATAGTCTGCCAACGCGTCGGTGACCATGCGATTAATCTCTTCGGGCATTGTTAGGTCCCAACTGCGGATACCTGCCTCCACATGGCATACCTTGGTGTTGAGTTTCTTAGCCACAATAGAGCATGCCATTGTACTAGTTACATCACCTACTACTAATACTAAGTCGGTAGGGTGCGCCAACAGATGCTTCTCAAATGCAACCATGATATTAGCTGTCTGCTCAGCTTGTGTGCCGCCTCCACACCCCAAGTTGGCATCGGGCATAGGTATATTCAGCTCCTCAAAAAAGGTATCCGACATATTCTTGTCGTAATGCTGCCCTGTATGCACGAGGCTATAATGGATGTCCTTGCCTATTGCCTCTGCTGATTTGATAGCGTGAATCAGCGGAGCAATTTTCATGAAATTGGGGCGTGCCCCTGCGATAAGAGTGATATGCATAGTATGGATCTTTATTAGAATCCGCTCAAGTGCAAGAATTGCGAAATCATGCGACGGAATGTTTTCTGAGAACTATTGTTGATATATGCTTCCAGCAGTTTTGCCGTAGGCGTGATAGGAATGATATCATAATCGGCAATGGCCGCGGGAATCAGGCACGAGAAACCTTCGCGCAATTCCACCTCATCGCGCGTACTGCGGATACGAATCTTGCAACTACCTTGCGTACAAGTGCTGATCACAAACGAATCGTAGTTCACCATATTGCGGTGAATAGCCTGCGTAAGCGACACCACGCGCACACTGAAGTGCTCGGTATCTAAACATGGATTGGCAGTATCTATATCATCCCTATAACTATTCTTATACTCCTTATGCACGCGATAATCCAGCGCCTGCGCTGCCAGTTCGGTATGCAATGCACGCGGTTTGCCGTCTAAGCCCAGACGATCATAATCGTAGATACGATAGGTGACATCCGATGACTGCTGCACCTCCACTAATAGCACGCCCTTGCCTATCGCATGCACGCGACCTGCAGGGATATAGAACACGTCGCCAGTATGAATCTCATGTTTTGCTAATGCATCTATGATGGTGCCATCTGCTACACGATGTGCGTATTCTTCGGGAGTGAGCTCCTCTTTGAATCCCGCATAGATATAAGCATCAGGGTCGGCATCAATCACATACCACATCTCTGTCTTGCCCGATGCATTGTGTTCGCGCAGCGCCATCGCATCATCGGGATGGACTTGTACGCTCAAGTCCGCTTTTGTATCAATGAGTTTGACCAGCAGAGGCATATCGTTCTGATACTTCTTGGCTACAGCCTTACCCAGAATAGCATCAGGCATCTTGCCGATTACTTCGCGGAGTGGATATCCTGCCCATGTACCATTAGCAACCACCGAAGGCAGCATATCCAGCGTGGATACTTCCCAACTCTCGCCTATATTATCTTGTTCGGGCAACTGCTTCCAATTAGTCAAACGTCTGCCACCCCATACCATAGTGCGTAGGTTGGGCTCGAAGAGCATAGGGTATAGCTTGGTGCGCTGCGCTTCAATCACGCAGCCCATCGCCAACATACGTACATCCGTAATGGCGTGCAGCTCGTAGGCCTTGAGGTGCTCTACGAAAACAAAGTCTTCGGGTTTGCAATGATGCACTTGTCCATCAATGGTGATATCAATCTCGCCATCGAGGATAAAAAACGCGTCTTGCAAATCCGGGTGGATATGTTGCGCACTATGTTCGCCTGCTTTTAGTTCAATCACTGCAATCTGCGTGATACTACATCCACTCTCATTAGCAGAAAGCAGCACACGCTTGAGTCCCATCTCATAGGAGGTACTCAGTGGAGATATATCGTGTAAATGTCTTTGCATACCAATTCAATTTGGCTACAAAGGTACAATAATTTTGTGATTTAGCAAAGTAGGTTGTACAAAAAAACTATTTTTTTGCTAAAAAATATTGTATATATTGGAAAAAAGTACTACCTTTGTAGCCAAATTGGATTGGTATGAAATTTGTACGGACAATATTAGTGATAGTAGTGGCACTGTGTTGCATGTCATTTACCGTGGTAATAGACGCTGGACATGGCGGTAATGATGCTGGTGCAATAGGACATGTACTGAAACTGAAAGAGAAAGACCTCAACCTATGCGTAGCACAGCGACTGGCAGATAAGATACGCCAACATTATCCCGATGTGAATGTGGTGATGACACGTACAACAGATGTGTTCCTGCCACTGCAACAACGCGCGGATATCGTGAATAAGAATCATGCGGATTTATTCATCAGTATTCACACTAACGCCGCAGAGAATAGAAAAGCATGTGGCGCAGAGACATTCATTCTTGGTACAGACCGCATGGAGGATAATCTGGATGTGGCCATGCGCGAGAACGCGGTGATGAAGCTGGAGACCGATCAGACGGTATATCAGGGTTTTGACCCTAATTCGATAGAGAGCTATATCATCTTCGAATTGATGCAGAACCAGTATATGGATAATAGTTTGGTGTTTGCCGAATTGGTGCAAAAACAGTTTGTGGGTACGCTGCAACGTGCGAATCGTGGAGTGAGACAAGCTGCATTTTGGGTGTTGTTGCAATCGGCATGCCCAAGTGTGCTGGTGGAGATGGGCTTTATCAGCAATGCAGAAGAGGAGAAGTGGCTCGCAAGTGAAGCAGGCAAAAATGGAATAGTGAACGGCATTTTTAATGCCTTTGAAAATTATTATAAGAGATGAAATACGCAAGAGAAGTGAAAGTGGGAGTGCTGGCAATAGTATGTGCTGGCATCTTGTATTTTGGATTTAATTTTTTGAAAGGAGTGAATATCTTTTCGCCAACAGAGTGTTACTACGGCTATTTTGAGCGCAGTAATGGATTAACCGAGCAAGCACCTGTGTATATCTTAGGTCACAAGGTGGGTTTAGTAGAAAGCATACAATATGATTTTACACGTACACCTGCGTTTGTTGTGGGGGTACATATCGACAAAGGAATTGTGCTTCCTCGTGGTACACAAATGGCGTTGCTTGCCGATGGTCTGCTGGGTGGTAGTGCCATTGAGTTGCAGTTGCCTGCACTCGCCAATCGCGCCATGCCTTATCAACAAGGCGATACATTGCCATCTATCGTGGTGCCAGGATTGGTGGATAATTTGCAAACTGGTATTTTGGCGCATTTGGATAGTGTACTGATGCAAGCAAACGCATTGGTGGCTACGCTTAACAACGAGATGGAAGAGGGTAACTTAGCAGCTACCCTGAAGCATATTGAGCAAATTACAGCCGACTTGGAGGTTAGCGGTAAGGATATTCGTCATTTGACCCACAATGATTTGCCTGGGGTGGTGGAGAAGGTGGATAGCACCTTAGCAGACTTGCAAGCGGTGATGGCCGACGTGCGTCAGGCGCAGATACAGAATACCATTGCCGAACTGAATCGCGTTATAGCTTCGGTGAACACAGCATTAGAGTCGGAAGAGGGAACATTGGGGCTGTTGTTGAACGATAAAGCCCTATATGATAATCTTAATACGGCACTGAAAGATTTGGATAGTGCGGTGCTGAATGTGGATTCGGTAGTAATGTCGATAAAAGCTCGTCCATTCATTCAGAAGAAATTGCCTAAAGGGAAGTAATTTTCGATTGTCTAATTTTTGATAAATGTTTAGAAAGTCCCTAATCGGCTGATAATAAAGCTGGTTAGGGATTTTTTGTGAAACAATTTTGTGGAACGTTATGAAATTTTAATATATGAATTTCAGTGAGTTACGCTTGATAGAATGCTTAACTTGGTGATAACCAAATGTGGAAACATAACTGACTGATTATTTGTAGAATAAAATTGAACTAAAAATGTTGTTTGAGGTGGCATTTGGTGGAATGAAAAAAAAGCAGTACCTTTGCACTCGATTTCGTGAAAAACGGATTCTTTTGGAGATCCGCTTGTTCGGATTTCTTCTTAATCAATGACAAATGATGTAAACATATTGTGGGCTGATTGTCAGCAGATTTTGCGTGACAATTTATCGCAGAGCGCGTACCAAACATGGTTCGCTCCGATTGTTGCATTGCAATGGGAGAACGATTTGTTGGTATTGCAAGTGAAGAGTCAGTTTGTGGTTGATTATATAGAAGATAATTATTTGGATATTCTCTCGCGCGTATTAAGAAAGGTATTTGGCGCAAAAGTACAATTGGAGTACCGCATTCTTATGGCTGGTGGTTCGATTGATATTCCAAGCGATAGTGCTAAGCAAACAACAGTACGCAGAACATTGGAATCATCCAATCCAACAGTCGTAGAGGAGTGGGAGTCGCAACTGAACTTACAGTATACGTTTGATAATTTTGTCAAAGGTGAACCGAATAAATTGGCTCGTGCAGCAGGCGTGGAGATTGCTAAACAACCGGGTAAGACTATTTTTAACCCATTGTTCTTATTTGGAGGCAGTGGAGTGGGTAAGACGCACCTGGCTAACGCAATCGGTAATTATGTGGCACAACATTTTGATAATGCTCGCGTGCTGTATGTGACGGCTAATACATTCAAATTGCAGTTTCAAGATGCAGTGAACCACAATCGCGTGCCAGACTTCTTGATGTTCTATCAGTCGGTGGATGTGCTGATTGTAGATGATATACAATATTTCTCTGATTTAAAAGGAACACAAGATACGTTTTTCCAGATATTCAACTATTTGCAGCAGAGTCACAAGCAACTGATTTTGACCTCAGACCGTAGTCCAATGGAGTTGCGTGGTGTACAAGAGCGTTTGTTGTCGCGCTTCAAATGGGGTTTAGCAGCTGAGATTACTCGTCCAGATTACCAGTTGCGCAAGGATATTCTAGCATTCCATATCAAGAAGAATGGTATCAAACTGAGCGATGAGATTATAGATTATATTGCCAATAATGTGACGGATAATGTGCGTGATTTGGAGGGTGTATTGGCAAGTTTGTTGGCATATTCTACCTTGACAGATAGTGCGATAGATATGGCGCTGACGCAGAAAGTGGTAGGTCGTCTGGTGGAGTTGAATCCTCGTACCTATGTGCCATCGGATATTATTACTGCTGTATGTCAACATCTCAATATTCCTGAAAAGGCGATTTCCGCGCGTACACGTCAGCGTGATGCCGTTCGTGCGCGCAGTATTGTGATGTATCTAATCAAGAAATATACCGAGAGTTCGCTCGCGGAGATAGGAGCATATGTGCATCGCGACCATGCCACCGTGGCATATTCTCTCAATGCAATAACCAATCATATGAGCTATGATGCTGTCTTAAGGCAAGATGTAGCCATGATTGAGCGTGCGTTGGGTCGATAGTAGGACCTTAAATCCATTTCGTTATGAATCAGCAATATCACGAATTAAAAGTGAAGGATGGGGTATATATTCCTCAACCTGCCTTGGAGTATCCTCAAACTAATCCGTTTGAACGAACATTGTTTCCAAAATACACCAAAGAGTTAACTATTGATGAGCATTTTCCATACTTGGATGATAGTTTGGGCTACAAACTGAACTTGCTGTGGGGATATTATTTGGTGATTCATGTGCTGTTGCGTCTAAAATTGCGCATACAAATGGGTCTGCGTATTCGTGGGCGTGAGGTGTTGAAGCGCTACAAGAAAGAGTTGGCTCATGGTGCGATTACGATTGCTAATCACGTCTATCGTTTAGATTGTCCATGTGTGTTACTCGCTGTGAATGGGGCACATACCACACGCATACCCATGTTCGCTCCTAATTTCCGTACAAAGGATGGATTTTTTATGCGTTTGGCAGGTGGAGTACCTATTCCAGATTCAACTACTAACATGACTGCATTAAAGAAATTTAATGAAGCCTTTGATGAGTTTCATCGTCGTGGTTGGTGGTTTCATATCTTCCCAGAAGCATGTAGATGGGATATGTATAAACCATTACGTCCGTTCCAAAAAGGTGCGTTCACAATGAGTTATAAGTATGGCAAACCGCTGTTGCCATGCGTCATCACTTATCGCGAACGTAAAGGCATCTTCCGCCTATTCGGACCAAAGGAATTGCCATTGCTGACAGTGACCATAGGCGAACCGATATTTCCAGATATTACCCAACCACGTAAAGTGGAAGTGGAACGTTTGCGCGAGGTGGCACATGCACAGATGGTAGAGATGGCAGGTATCACGCACAATCCATGGCCTGCATCGTGGGAAGGACAATGATAAGAAAATAGGAAGAGCATGCCTCTTCCTATTTTTTTTTGTAAGGTATTATGGCTCAACGCATTATTAGACCATTTTCTTTATGAGGTTGAATAGCTTATACGGCATGTAGCGGAAGGGCATGTCGATGAAGGTTGGGGTAGATACTACCGAACGGCGGTGAGAGAAGGATAGGAAACTCTCCTTGCCATGATATGACCCCATACCCGAATTGCCTACACCGCCAAAGGGCACATTGTGATTCACTATGTGCATAATCACATCATTCACACAAGCACCGCCTGAAGATGTATGGCGCAATACATAATCGCCATTGGTACCGAAATAATACAATGCCAATGGCTTCTCACGGTCGGTAACAAAAGTGATAACCTCATCTATCTCCTTGAATGTCAGCACGGGGAAGATTGGACCGAAAATCTCTTCTTGCATCACTGGAGCGTCCTCCGATACATTAGTCAGTATGGTTGGGCTGAGGTAGCGTGTTTCCTTATCGTAGTGACCGCCGTGATAAAGCCTACCCCCAGCCCCTCCCTGAAGGGAGGGGAGTTGTGACACTTCGCTATGGGACGCTTCGCTATTGGATATAGGCAAGTAACTAATCAAACGCTCCAATGCTTTGTCGCTGACGATGCGGACAAAGTGTTTTGCTTTTTGTGGGTCTTTGGTTAGCAGGTGTTTCCACTCTTTGACAAGCAGTTTGAGGAACTTATCTTTTACGTCCTCATGAATCATCAGATAATCAGGGGCAATACATGTTTGTCCTGCATTGAGGGCTTTGCCCCATGCCACGCGGCGGGCTGCTACTTCCAGATTAGCCGATTTATCAATGATACATGGGCTCTTGCCACCTAACTCCAGCACCACAGGAGTGAGGTGCTTCGAAGCGGCTTCCATGACCATCTTTCCGAGCGAAGGGCTGCCTGTGAAGAATATTAAGTCCCATCGCTCAGCAAGCAGCATTTGATTAACCTGACGGTTACCCTCAACAATAGCGATATATTCCTCGGGGAAAGTGGCGCGAATCATCTCAGTGAGTACTGCCGATACGTGTGGTACGTATGGCGAGGGTTTGAGAAAAGCAGTGCAACCTGCTGATATTGCACCAACTAATGGGTTGAGCAGGAGTTGCACAGGGTAGTTCCATGGCGCAATGATGAGCGTATTGCCCAGCGGCTCTTTGATAACCTTGCTGGTAGCAGGCATGATCGCCAAGGGCGAACATTTGCGTTCGGGACGCGCCCAACGGCGCATATGCTTGAGGTGATTGCGTATCTCACCATAGACAATGCTCAGTTCGGTGAGGTATGCCTCCTCGTAGGACTTGTGCAAGTCGGTCCAAAGGGCTTCAGCGAGTGGCTTCTCATATTGATGTATGGCGTCGGATAACTTGCGTAGCATTTGCTTGCGGAAAGGTAGCGCAAGGGTAGCGCCAGAGCGGAAATATGCTTGTTGCTTGCTGTGGGTCGTGGCAATGTATTCTTTCATATTGGTTTAATGAGGATAATCTGATAGTTTTCTTTTAGTAAAGTCTGATGTCGTTGCCGTCTCGTTGCCGTCTCGTTGCCGTGTTTGTCTCGAAAGAGACAGGCAAAATACAGCGGAAATATGGGTAATTATTTGCGACCAGTAAAGTGATCCATTGTACGATAGATGCCAAAAACTGTGCCAAAGAGCCAATCAAATACGCGCAATGGCAGAATAGCTTGCCAGAAACGTATGAAATGATAGCCAAAAGGTATGCCTGCAAAGATGGTATTGCGTTCAATGGCACGGATAATCTTCTTGGCAGTGGGTTCGGGCTTGAGGATAGGGAAGATAGAACGTACGCCTTGGAACATACCCGTGCTAATGAAATAAGGTGCGACGGTAGTGACATGTACGTTGGCTTTGCGTTGCTGTAATTCGATGCGCATGCTCTCGCTCCAACCGATTACTGCCCATTTGCTGGCACCATAGACCGTCATTTTAGGATTTCCCAACATGCCTCCTGCCGAAGCAATATTGCAGATATGTCCATGATTGCGCTTGAGCATATCGGGCAATACTTGCAAGGTGAGCACCATGGGTGCGACTGCATTGACGTCCATCGTGAGGCGGATATCTTGGATAGTTTGGTGGTCAAACGTGTTGTTACCGCGAACAATACCTGCGCAGTTGATGAGGATGTCCACATTGCCACACTCCTCTTTTACACGTTGGTATGCAGCAATGACCGCATCGCTATCTGCCACATTCACGGCATAGGTAAAGACTGTGCCTAAAGTGGCCAACTCGGCTTTGGTGGACTCGAGATTATCTGGATTGATATCCCATATAATCAGTGACTTCGCGCCTTTCTCCAGAGCAAGACGTCCCATTATTTTTCCTATTCCTGATGCACCTCCCGTGATCAGAATATTTGCATTCTTCATTTTCATATTAAAATAATTTTTATTAATGTTATAACAATTTCTGTACCAAATCGGCGACAAAGGTAGTGCATTATTTTCGAACATACGTTCAGTTTTTTGTAAAAAAATTTGCGAGTATAAAATATTTTTAATACCTTTGCAGCCGAAAATAGGAATAATTTTGAATTATGAGTTAAGAATTTTGAATTATTTCGAAGATTATAACCAATTGTAAAATAATTGATTATGGTAGAAGATAGACGAGAAAAAATACTGCTGAAAGCAATCGAATTGTATATGATTGAGGGCTATGCCAATGTGTCAATCACAGACTTGCAAGCAGCATTGAACATGGGGCGTGGTACGTTGTATTACTATTTCAAGGATAAAGAGGAACTATTTCAAGAAGCTGTGAGCATGTATCTTATCCAACCTAAGCAACGTGCTTTGAATAGGGTGAAGGATACCGATGCTATCCCTGAGATGATAGAGGCAATGTTGTACTATATCAATCAGTTGCAAGAGATATATAAACAAGTTGAGAATAAAAACATCAATATTTCCAATGTGGTAACGGTGATGTACACGGCATATAGTCGATTTCCCGAACTGCATAAGAAAGCGCGAAAATTGTACGAACACGAATTGAGTCTTTGGGTACAAGCTATTAAAAATAGTATGCGCGCAGGCGCGATACGCGGAGATGTACCTATCGAAACAACGGCACTGATGTTTTTGCATATCAAAGACGGTTGGGACCCAGGTCGAACCAGTGTGCCTATCAATTTTGATATTTTTCCACAGCAGTATAACTACTTATATGAATTGATTAAGAAGCAAAATTCTTAAAAATATTTGCATATTTCAAAAAAAAACGCTAATTTTGCAAAAAATGTTATAAAATACACTCTTTTTGAACATGCGTTCGAAAAATATGTTGTACCTTTGCAACCGATAATTCATAAAATACACATAATATGGAATTAAAACATTATTTGGAGTATCTCCAAAACACGATTGTCAACAAGTGGGACGTGTTGGCAATGAAGGATTTAGATGGTAATACATCTTATACATATGGCGAAATGGCGAACGAAATAGCTCGTTTGCACACTACTTTCCGCGAACTGGGTCTTAAGGAAGGCGATAAGATTGCACTTTGCGGTCGCAACTGCGCTAATTGGGGTTTGACATTCTTGGCTATTGAGACTTACAAGGCAGTTGCTGTAAGTATTTTGCCAGATTTTACTGCTGAAGGCGTGCATGCATTGGTTAATCACTCTGAGGCGAAGTTGCTATATGTAGGACCTAATGTATTGAAGAAGGTAGATGCCAACGAAATGCCAGGTCTAACAGCAATGGTATTCATGGATGATTTCTCGTTGAAACATGCGGCATCCGAAGAGGTGGAGAAGAAGTATGCTGCTGTGGATGAGGTATTTAAGAAAGAATGGCCAGAAGGCGTGAAAGCAGCAGATGTAAAATATCCTACTGATAATATTGATGAGTTGGCATTGATCAACTATACATCGGGCTCAACAGGTAATCCTAAGGGCGTGATGATTAGCCATAAGAACTTGAGTGGAAATACCGACTTTGCTGCAAAACGTATTCCTCACCAAGCAGGTGATAAAGTGCTGAGTATGTTGCCTATCGCGCATATGTTTGGTTTGATGTTTGAGTTCTTGTACCAAGTATGCGATGGCGCAGAGGTGTATTTCTTGACCAAAGCTCCAACTCCAACTGTGTTGATGAAAGCCTTTGCACAAGTGCATCCATTTATGATTTTGACTGTACCTTTGGTGATTGAAAAGATTATCAAGGGTAAAGTGTTGCCAGTGATTAATAAACCACTGATGAAAGTACTTTGGAAAACGCCAGGTATCAAGAAGATACTGCACAAAAAGGTGAGCAATACGTTGCTGCAAGCCTTCGGTGGTAAGTTGCGTTTCTTGATTATTGGTGGTGCAGCACTCAACGAGGAGGTGGAGAAATGTATGCATGATATGCACTTCATGTATTGCGTAGGTTATGGAATGACCGAGTGCGCTCCGCTTATCACTTACGAAGATTGGTACAAGTATGTATATCGCTCATGCGGTAAAGGTATTGTGGGCATGGAAATGCGTATTGACTCGGAAGATCCTGCTACCAAAGAGGGTGAGTTGCAAGTACGCGGCGTGAACGTGATGATGGGTTACTATAAGAACGAAGAAGCCACTAAAGAAGCGTTTACCGAAGATGGTTGGATGCGTACGGGTGACTTAGGTATCATTGATAAAGAGGGTAACCTCTTCCTTCGTGGCCGTAGCAAGAATATGTTGCTTGGTCCTAGTGGACAAAATATTTACCCAGAGGAGATTGAGGACAAACTCAATAGTTTGCCATTCGTATTAGAGTCAGTGGTAGTGCAACGCGACCAAAAATTGGTAGCATTGGTTTATCCAGACAACTCAGAGGCTGCTAAAAAACAATTGGCTGGCAAAAACATCTTTGAGGTGATGGAGAGCAACCGTCAGGAGCTCAATAAGCAATTGCCTCAATATAGCCAAGTGACTGCTATTGAGGTGGTAGAGAAAGAGTTCGAGAAGACTCCAAAGCGTAGTATCAAACGATTCTTGTATAGCTAATCAGGGTATCGGGTATCGAATATCGGATATTGAAAAGTATTGGAAAATGCGCATACCGTTTGTGTATGTGCATTTTTTTTTGTACCTTTGTGCCATGAAATCAAAGTCACTTAATTATCAAATATTGCGCCTTGCTATTCCAAGCATTTTGGCAAACATCACCATTCCATTGGTTGGATTGGTGGATACGGCTATTGTAGGTCATATCTCCAATGCTACCGCCATTGGAGGTATAGCTATCGGCACGATGCTGTTTGATTTGCTATATTGGAATTTTAGTTTTCTGCGTGTAGGCACCAGTGGTATGACGGCGCAAGCTTTTGGTCGTGGAGATAGGGTGGAATGTGCACGACTTTTCAGCCAAAGTATAGGTATAGCGCTGATAGGTGCCATACTTATCTGGCTGATTCAGTGGCTGTTTGTGAATGTGGTATTGATGTTAGTACCGTGTTCTCCTGAGGTGGCGAGTTTTGCACGTGAGTACTTCTTTATTCGTGTATGGGCTGCCCCTGCCACCTTGTCGTTGATGGCTTTCAAGGGGTGGTTTATTGGTATGCAAGATACTATTAGCCCAATGGTAACGGATATTGTAGTCAATGTGGTGAATATGGTGGTTAGTTATGTGCTGGCAGTCTATACGCCAATGGGCGCATTGGGTGTGGCATTAGGAACGGTGATAGCACAATTTACAGGTATAACAATAGCTGCGATGATAATAGTAGCGAAATATCGCCATCTTTGGAAGGGGCTATCGCCTTGGCGTTTGGCGTTTGATGGGAAGGGCATGCGGCGTCTGCTTTCGCTCAATGGTAATATATTTATCCGTTCATTATGCTTCATGGTGGTCTATGTAGGTTTCACTGCGTTGGCAGCTAAATACGGAGATGTGGAATTGGCAGTCAGCACCATCATGATGAAACTCTTTATGCTTTTCTCTTATTTAGTAGATGGTTTTGCCTATGCAGGTGAAGCGTTGGTGGGAAAATATGTGGGTTTGGGTCAGGATTCAGGAACCACGAACCAAGATAAATCAGATATATCTCGTGTTGTTCGTTTGTTATTTGTCTGGTCTTTAGGAGTAGGTGTGATCTTTACATTGATTTTTGCCCTTTGGTCGGGAGAATTTTATCGTGCCATGACTTCTGATTCCATTGTTTTGGGACGTTTAGCCGATTACATTGGTTGGCTGATTGCTATGCCAATTGTATCTACCTTGGCATTTATGTGGGATGGTATTTATACGGGTGCTACAGCAGGCAAACAGATTCGCAATAGCATGGTCTATGCAGCATTGGCGTTCGTGTTGGGTTACCTATTAACCTATCAAATATACGACGTGTTGTCTATTTATATTGCTTATTTTGCACATTTGTTAGCTAGAGTTATATATCTCTCATTATCATGGAGATATGTTTTGCGAAATATATAACATAATAGACGGATGTATGATATTCGCAGATATAGTATTTACGTTTATTTATAGAGAATAATATAACAAATATATGGTAGAGAAATTAGAAAACCGAAAATGGAAAGTATTGCATTCTGAAACGCTGCTGAAGCGTGGTCCATGGCTGAATATACGTCAAGAATTGGTGGAATTGCCATCTGGAGCTCAAATCCCCACATGGTACGTGATGGACTTCCCAAATTGGATAAATGTGATAGCTATTACTAAGGATGGTCAGTTTGTGATCGAAGACCAATATCGTCATGCTTTGGGCGAAACGCATTATGAATTGGTGGCAGGTGTGATTGATGAAGGCGAGACACCATTGCAAGCAGCTCAGCGTGAATTGAGCGAAGAAACTGGTTTCGGTGGAGGAGAATGGCAGTTGTTTATGACGCTATCGCCCAATCCGACGAATCATACCAATCTTAGTTATACTTTTCTTGCAACTGGAGTAGAGCAACTCACGGAGCAGCACCAAGAAAAGACGGTGTCTTATCCTGAAAAAAGTTGACACATTTAGTAACATAAAAAAGTCAACATTAT